>JAXJVS010000068.1:0-3124 GCA_036308445.1 Bacilli bacterium
AGATGTTACCACAGGTTATATTCAAATTCCAAATATTAAAAGTGTTCCAGAGATGAATCCATCTCCAGAAACTTTAGAAACGACTGATTTAAGTCAAACTGAGTTTAAAACATATGTAGAAGGATTAAAAGATTTAGGTGGAGCATTAACTTTCTTAGCTAATTTTACTACTGATTTAGAAGAAGTATGGAATACATTAGTAGAAGCTTATAAAGCTGTTAAAGCAGAAAATAAAGCAGTATGGTTTGAAATTAAACATCCTGGATTAGATAAAGCAGTATTCTTTACAGGACAACCTAGTGCTATGGGATTACCTGCTATGGCAGTCAATAGTGTACTAGAAACCAACTTATATATTACACCTACAAATGCACCAGCATGGGAAGAAAAATCTAAATAGGAGGATTTAATCGATGTCTAAAACAATTGAATTTACATATAAAGATGTAGATTATAAATTAGAATATACAAGACAAACATTAGAAAAAATGGAAGCGGATGGTATTGTATTGTCGGAAATGAATAGGAAGCCGGTGACTATTCTACCAAAATTATTCCAATATGCTTTCTATGCTCATCATAAACGCATTAAGAAAACAAAAGTAGAAGAAATCTTCCATATGTTTACTAATAAAAATGAAATGTATACAAAACTATCAGAGATGGCAACAGATACATTAAATACATTATTTGAGGAAAATAACTCAAAAAACGCCATCAGTTGGAAAGCGGATTTTTAGACAGCGAAGAGACATCGCTTTCCAACAAAACTTATACTGAAATCTTTCATGAAGTTTTGCCTTATTATATAAGCATAGGTATAAGTATAGATGAATTCTATAATCAAGATGTTAATCTTGCAAAATACTATAGACAAGCTCATGAGATTAAAGAAGATAGACATAATTCGCATCTATGGTTACAGGGAATGTACATCTATGATGCAATATCTACATCTTTATATAATGTCTTTTGCCGTACTAAAGGACAACAAGCTTCTTCATATCCATCAAAACCTTATCCGTTAACCAATAAACAAAAAGAAGAAGATACTTTACTTTCTATCCAAGAAGAACAGGCAAAAGCACAAGTATGGATGAATACACTCGTAAGTACATACAAATAACCACCACAAGATTTTGTGGTGGTTTCTACTTATCAGCTATCTTCTGTAGAAGTTTTATGATTTGGTTGTTTTGTTCAATGATTTTGGTGTTTTGATTAAGTAAAGTTTGGATATGTTTGTTTGTTTGCTTAATTTCTTTTTTTGTTAGTAAAAAATGTTTAAAAAAAAGAGTTATCTTATCCCTGTTCTCATCAAAGGTACAAGCACCTTTGAATAACTTGATATCAGCACTATCCATATCATTTTCATAATCAATATTATTTGTTATAAATATTCCGTATTTAAAGTAATCAATGTTCTTATCATTATCTTTCATTATTTTATCATCCTTTCTTGATTGAATTATACCACATTTTTTTTAACTATTAAGGAGGTGTTTTTGTGGAAAATGAATTAATTGATAGTTTAGATAAAATTTGTGATTCTTTAAATAAAATAAAAATTTCAACAGAAAGTATTACAAATTTGATAGAAAAATTAAATGAAGTTAATAATGTAACATCTAGTTTAAATAGTGATTCTATTTTACAATATTTTCAAGTTTTTAATACTGTAAGTAGTAGTGTTACTTATTTGGAAAAATTAAATAAAGCATTAAAAGGAGTGGTTAATTATTTTTCAAGATCAATAAGTTCAATCGGATTTGCTCAAACTGCAATTAATATGTTATCATCAGCTTTAAGTTTTTTAGCAGTTAATCCAATAATTGCAGTTGTTGGAGGATTAGGGTTAATAGTTAGTGCATTAGCTTTATTTGGTGATTGGGAATCAGAAGCTGAAAAACAAACACGTTTGTTTACAGAAGCTCAGGAAGCAAAAAGAAATGAACTAGCTGAAACTACAAAAGCAATTAATGAAAGTACTGCAAGTGCAGTTGAGAGTGCCAAGAATGCAGAAATTGAATCTGAGGTGTTAAGAAGCTATGTTGATAATCTTAATGACTTAAGTAATGCAGATGGATATGTAAAGAGCTTTGAAGAAGCACAGTATTATGTTGATCAGATTAATTCAACTTTGCCAGGTACTGTTGAATTAACAGAAGATGGTAAGTTGAAATGGCTAGAAAACGCAGATGCGATAGAAGAGAATATTAGGCAGTTAGAAAGAAAGGCTAAAGTAGAAGCTTATTATGATGGCTATGTCGAAAGCTTAAAAAACGAAACTCAATTACGTGCAGAATTGACATTGGCTCAGAATAATTATAATACAGAGCTAGAAAAAAAGAAGAGTCTTCAACAGGAATATGATGCATTGATGGCAGCTTCAGAAGAAAGAACTTTGTCTATCGCTGAAGTAAATAAATTAAAGGAAACGTTCAGCTTGTTGCAAGAATCAGATAGTAAGTTAAATGAATATTCAGAAACATTAAATAAAGCACAGGGGGCATATAATGCAAACGCCAAAGGAGCTGAATTATATCAGAATGCGATAGCTGCATTAGATGGAAGTGTAGAAGCATCAGCAAAATTACAGGCAGAAGAGTATCTTGTTTTAGAAGAAGATGGAACTAGCACATGGGCTAGTATTGCAGCTGCCAGTGAAGACTGTAAAAGTAGAATGGAAACTGCTCAGGGTGAAGAATTGGAAACAGTTAAAGCTACAAGTCAATTGGTTCAGGCAGAGATGATTAATAAGGCTAGTGCATTAGGGTTAAGTTATGACCAGATGATTAGCAAATTAAAAGAATCTGGAGTACAAATGAATGATATGGAAGAAGAACAGTTAAAGCAAAGTTATAATAATTGGGCATTAAATAGTGAACAATTAGAAGAAATTCAGGGTCTGGACTAGATACATTAAAACTAATGAAATCAATAGCACTATCTGAAATGAATGAGAATGATCAGAAGAAATTATCTGAGAATGTAAAAATATTTGCTAATACAATGATTAGAGAATGTTCCCAAGTCTCTACTAAATTTGATAATTTACCTAATGGAGCATTAGTATGGATGGAAGGACATATAGGTATTCATGTGGGTAATGGTATATGTATAG
>JAXJVS010000069.1:0-1679 GCA_036308445.1 Bacilli bacterium
AAAAACTTCTTTTCCTTGACTTAAATCTTTTCTTTCTGGTATCTGATGATCAAAAATAAATCTTTGCCAATCTTTATTAAAATAATTTAAATTATTTATCACATCTTTCTTAAAATCTGCAAAAGATTCATAATTTAATTTTCTACATAACCTTGAAATAGTAGCCGTAGATACATAACACATATCAGCCACTTCAGTAATCGTACAATCTGGTATCTTATATATATTTAATAAAATTGTTTTCGCGGCTTTAAAATAAACATCATGAATACTTGTTGTGTTTAAAAAATTAACTAAACTATAAAATGCTGATCTCATCCTTTAAAACCTTCCAACTGTCCTTCGGCATATTTTAATACCGTTACTTCTCCATTATTTAAACAAAGACAATTCAATTGTCCTTTATCCCCTACTGCAAGTCCACCATCAATACCAATCTTATTATGATAATCCGGATCATACCAGACATCAAAAGACTTATCATCATTCAAGAAACAACAAGGTGTATGACCAAATATATATGTAACATCAGGATTACATTCACTAAGATAAAAATATTCTCTTATCCAAGCAAGTAAATCCTCATCTACATCAGCTATATTTTCAGCTTCAGGATCAACTCCTGCATGAACAAGAATATAATGTTTACCTTGAAAATCCAATTCTATATAACTTGGCAAAGAATCAATAAATTCAATTAATTCTTTAATAAACAGCTGTTTTAAATCAAAGTATTCAGAATACGGAATAGCATCCTTTTGTAAATATTCTCTAATACTATTAACAGTTCCTAAAGCACCATTTTGACGCCATAAACGATAAGGATTCGATCTTTCAGAATCTAAATCGTTATATTTTAAAGCAGCCTTCATTGATTGACGCATCATGATTTCATGATTCCCTTTAATCATATGAATATTAGGCATACATTTCACAAAATAATAGATATCAATGCTATTAGGACCTCTATCCATGATATCTCCTAAAATAAACAATTCATCATTATCATTGAACTGAATTCTTTCTAACAACAACTGCAAAAGAACAAACTGTCCATGAAGATCTGATATAACAAATATTCTTTTTTCCATATCATCACCTCATAATTATCATAACAAAAAAGATACGATAAGAAAAGAAAAGTAAACAGTTTTAAAAACATTTTTCTAAGCAAGAAAAATAGAGTTATTTTTACCTTTTCATGGTATATTATTTTTAGGGATGTGGGAACAATGATGGATGAATTTTATTGCAATATCTATAGTGATTTATTTTTTCACTGGTTATTATCTAACATCAATAAGTTTAAAGAAGATGGTATCCATTGTTTTATTAGTAAACAAACAGAATTTGAAACAACCTTTACTTTTGAAGGTTACAAGTATAGTGGAAGAGTGAGTATCTGGGAACATGATATCGTTGAACAAGTCATACTTTCTAATGATGATGAGTTATTATTCTATCTGCATTTTAACTTGTTAGAGATGAAAACTTTCAGAAAACTTTTCTATGAGTTCTACAATAATCTTCTTAAACTTAATAATACTGAAGATATTAAGATTGCTTTTTGTTGTACTGGTGGTCTATCTACCTCTTTATTCGTATCAGAATTATTAGAAGTATGTAAACTACAAAAAATAGACTATCAATTATATTCTATTTCTATAGACTTATTGTAT
>JAXJVS010000070.1:0-1755 GCA_036308445.1 Bacilli bacterium
ACATTTAGGGGTACAGATAAACTGAACCCCTTTGGTTGGACAATGGATTGGTATAAATGGAACATGTTCCATTTATACCAATCGGCGCCGACTGGAGGGGATTTTTTATGGGTAAAATTAGTTACGATACAAAAAAAGAAGTTATTAGATTATACTTTGATAAACATTTAGGTACAAGAAAAATATCTAAACAGCTTAATATTGGAAGTACATCTGTTGAGCGAATAATCAATTTATACAAGCAACATGGTGAATCATCATTAATCAAAACTAAACAAAACAAGTTAAGTGAAACTACAAAGTTGGAAATCATTAATAGAGTTAAAAATGGTGAATCTAAAACCAGTTTAGCCTATGAATATGACATTCCTCATGCTTCTATTAATTATTGGCTTAAAAAATATAATGAAGATGGTTATAATATTCATAGCGATAAGCCGAAAGGAAGACCATCTATGAAAAAATCAGAAGTTAAAAATGATGAAATTGACATAAAAGAAAAAACTGAAGAAATTAATGATAATACTAAATTAAATAAAATACTAAAACAAAAAGATCAGAGAATCTTAGAACTAGAAGCAGAGGTAGAAGCATTAAAAAAATTGAGAGCCTTAGTTCTACAAAGGAACGAGCAACAAACAAAGAAAAAACAATAGTAATCAATGAACTAAGGCTTAAATATCCATTACCTTTATTATTAAAAGTATTAGAAATATCTAAATCTTCTTATTACTATAATGTTAAATTATTAGATAAAGAAGATGTAGATACTGAAATAAAAGCTCTTATAAAGGAAATTTTTGATGAAAACAAGAAAAGATATGGATATAGAAGGATTACTCTAGAACTAAGAAACAGAGGTCATGTCGTTAATCATAAACGTGTTAAACGATTAATGAAAGTTTTAGGACTATTTGGGATAACGCCTAAAAACAAAACCAAATATAAGTCATATAAAGGCGATATGAACGGAACATGTAAGAATCAATTATTAATAAAAAATGTTGATGAGGTTAACCATAAGACAACATATGAAAGAGATTTCTCTACAACTGGATGCAACCAGAAGTGGGCAACCGATGTATCAGAGTTTCGCATATCAGCAGGTAAATTATATCTATCACCAATTATTGACATGCATAATAATGAGATTGTCTCTTACGATATTTCATATTCGCCCAACTATATGCAAATAACAAATATGCTCGATAAAGCATTATTAAAATATGATGACCTGGAAGGATTAATTCTGCATTCAGATCAAGGCTGGCCTTATCAGATGAAGCACTATCATCAAGTTTTAAAAGAAAAAGGAATAATACAATCGATGTCAAGAAAAGGAAACTGTCTTGATAATTCTGTCATGGAAAATTTCTTTGGAAAAATGAAAAACGAAATGTTTTACGGATATGAACATGATTTTGAAACATTAGAACAGTTAAAAAAAGAAATGGAAGAATATATAACTTATTACAACGAAAAAAGAATAATGGTAAAATTAAAAGGCTTGACTCCTTTACAAGCTAGAGCACAAGCCTTATAATCAATAACTAAATTAGTCCAACTTCATGGGTTCACAACATTGTTACCCTAAAAACTGTAACGAATTTTACTTGGGAAGTCAGATTGTATAAATGAAAGGAATAGTGAAAACTATTCCTTTTTTTTTGCGTTTCGCATAAGTTTTACTTATGGAAATCATTCGTAATTAAAATTGTTCATTATTTCTATTTGTTTTAGAATATAGATTATACT
>JAXJVS010000071.1:0-31216 GCA_036308445.1 Bacilli bacterium
AAAAAAATAAAAATTCTTTAATTATGTTGACATGATCTATATTTTATTGTATAATTCAGTCGTTGTAAATCGCGATGAAGTGCGAGGTTGCTGAAACGCTGATAGCCGTTGTCATGAGCGGAAGGGTGATTCAGGTAATTCGCATCGAGCAGTCTATAGAAATTAGACAAGATAGGAGGAATAATTCATGGCAAACAACAAAATTAGAATCAGATTGAAATCATTTGATCACAAAATCTTAGATGCTTCTGCAGAAAAAATTGTATTAGCTGCAAAAAAATCAGGTGCTCAAGTAGTTGGTCCAGTACCACTACCAACTGAAAAAGAAATTTATACAATCTTAAGAGCAGTTCATAAGTATAAAGATTCTCGTGAACAATTTGAAATCAGAACTCACAAACGTTTAATTGACATTGTGAATCCAACACCTGAAACAGTTGATGTTTTAACTCGTTTAGAATTACCAAGTGGTGTTGATATTGAAATTAAATTATAAGAAAGGTAAAAGGTGTAACTCATGAAAGGAATCTTAGGTCGTAAGATCGGAATGACTCAAGTATTCACAACTGATGGAAAATTAATCCCAGTTACAGTAGTTGAAGCTACTCCAAACGTAGTTTTACAAAAGAAAACAGTTGCTACTGATGGATATGATGCTGTTCAAGTTGGTTTTGAAGATTTGAGAGAAAAATTAGCAAACAACCCATTAAAAGGGCATGTTAAAAAAGCTGAAACAGCTCCTAAGCGCTTCATTAAAGAATTTCGTTATGACGAAATGATGAGTTATGAAGTTGGTCAAGAAATTAAAGTTGATAGCTTTGTAGCTGGTGAAGTTGTTGATGTAACAGGAACTAGCAAAGGTAAAGGATATCAAGGTGTTATAAAAAGACATAATCAACACATTGGTCCTAAAGGACATGGTTCTGGAGCTCATAGAATTGTTGGGTCAATGGGACCAATCGCTCCAAATAGAATTGCTCCAGGTAAAAAATTACCAGGACAAATGGGGAATGTAACAAGAACAGTTCAAAACTTAGAAATAGTAGCTGTTGACGTAGAAAACAATGTATTATTAATTAAAGGATCAATCCCTGGTCCTAAAAAAGGATTAGTTATCGTTAAATCTGCTGTTAAAGCAAACGGTAAAGTAAATCCAGCTGAAGAATTAATTGAATATGTAGCAGAAGCTGCAGAATAATGAAGCGGAAGGAGGAAAACTAATGTTAAACATTGCAGTATATAACCAATTAGGTGAAAAAGTAAAAGATACTGAATTAAATGAAAAAGTATTTGGAATTGAACCAAATAACCAAGCAATCTTTGATATGGTCTTACTACAAAGAGCTTCATGGAGACAAGGTACACATAAAGTTAAAAACCGTACAGAAGTTGCTGGTGGTGGAAAGAAACCTTGGCGTCAAAAAGGAACTGGTAGAGCAAGACAAGGATCTATCCGTGCACCACAATGGAGAGGTGGAGGAGTTGTATTTGGTCCTACACCAAGAAAATATGGATTTAAATTAAATAGAAAAGTAAGACGATTAGCATTAAGATCTGCTTTAAGTCAAAAAGTAATCGATTCTGAATTAACAGTTTTAGATAATATCGCTTTCGATGCTCCTAAAACTAAATCAATGGTTGCAGTTTTAAAAGCATTTGGAGCTGATAGAAAAGCTTTAATTGTTGTTGAAGGTGAAAATGCTAATGTTGAATTATCAGCTAGAAACATCCCAGGTGTTAAAGTTGTTGATTCAAAAGGAATTAACGTATATGACATTTTAAATTGTAATAAAATGTTCGTAACTGAAGCTGCTGTAAAAGCAATTGAGGAGGTATTGGCATAATGGCACATATTACTGATGTATTAAAGAAACCAGTACTTACTGAAAAATCTTTATTATTACAACAAACAGAAAACAAATATACATTCGATGTAGATTTAAACGCAAACAAAACAGAAGTAAAAATTGCTGTTGAAAAAATGTTTGATGTTAAAGTTGAAAACGTTACAATGATGAACGTTAAAGCTAAAACAAAGAGAATGGGTAAATACGTTGGTAAAACTAACAAAAGAAAAAAAGCAATCGTTAAATTAGCTGAAGGAAATGAAATCAATTTATTCGGTGAAGAATAATTTGAAAACTATTGGAATGAACTCTATTCCAGAAAATAAATGAAGGAGGAAACAAGATGCCTATTAAAGTATATAAGCCAGTGACAAATGGTCGTCGTAACATGACTGCTTTAACTCGTGAAGAAATTACTGCTAAAAGACCTGAAAAATCATTGACTAAAACTATTAGTAAAAAAGGTGGTCGTAACAACCAAGGTGTTATTACAGTTCGTCATCATGGTGGGGGACATAAACGTTTATATCGTATTATCGATTTCAAACGTAATAAAGATAACATTCCAGGAAAAGTTGCAACTATCGAATATGATCCAAATAGATCAGCAAACATCGCATTAATTAATTATGTAGATGGTGAAAAGAGATATATCTTAGCTCCAAAAGGATTAGAAGTTGGAATGACAATAATCTCTGGAGAAGATGCAGATATTAAAGTAGGAAACTGCTTACCAATGGGAAATATGCCAGAAGGTACAGTAATCCACAACATTGAAATGCAACCTGGTAAAGGTGGACAAGTAGCAAGAGCTGCTGGTGTGTCTGCTCAAATCTTAGGTAAAGAAGGAAAATATGTTACTGTAAGATTAGCTTCAGGTGAAGTTAGAAAATTCTTAGCTGTATGTAAAGCTACAGTTGGTACTGTAGGAAATGAAGATTATTCATTAGTTAACTATGGTAAAGCTGGACGTAATAGATGGAGAGGTATTAGACCTACAGTTCGTGGTTCTGTTATGAACCCTAATGATCACCCTCATGGTGGTGGTGAAGGTAGAACTTCAATCGGTAGAAAAGCTCCACTTACTCCTTGGGGTAAAAAAGCACTTGGTGTTAAAACTAGAGATACTAAGAAAGCTTCTAATAAATTAATCGTACGTCGTAGAAACGGTAAATAGAAGGAGGTTATAGAATATGGCAAGAAGTTTAAAAAAGGGTCCATTCGTGGATGAACACTTAATGAAAAAAGTTGAAGCTTTAAATGCTTCAGGTAAAAAAGAAGTCATTAAAACATGGTCAAGACGTTCTACAATCTTCCCACAATTTATTGAACATACATTTGCAGTATATAATGGGAAAGACTTTATCCCAGTATATGTTACTGAAGACATGGTAGGACATAAGTTAGGAGAATTTGCTCCAACAAGAACTTTCCACGGTCATGATGCTGATGACAAAAAATCAGGTAAGAAATAAGAGAGGAGAAACAACATGGAAGCAAGAGCACAAGCTAAAATGATTCGAGTAGCTCCTCAAAAAGCTAGATTAGTTGTAGATTTAGTAAGAGGAAAGAGCGTTAAAGAAGCACTTGGTATCTTAGAATACACTAATAAAAGTGCTACTCCTGCAATCATTAAAGTTATAAAATCTGCTGCAGCTAACGCTGTACATAATGAAAATGCAGAAGAAGATAAATTATATGTAAAAGAAATCTTTGTTGACGAAGGTCCAACATTAAAAAGATTCGCTGCTAAAGCAAAAGGAAGCGGAACTAGAATTTTAAAAAGAACAAGCCACATCACTGTTGTGGTAGCTGAAAGATAGGAGGTCAAAGACATGGGTCAAAAAGTTAGTCCAGTTGGATTAAGAGTTGGTGTAAACCGTGATTGGAATTCAAGATGGTACGCTAATGATAAAGATTTTGCTTCATTATTACATGAAGATATCAAGATTCGTGAATACTTGACTGCAAAATTAAAAGGAGCATTCGTTGCTAATATTGAAATTGAAAGATCAAAAAATCGAGTAAATATCTATATCCATACTTCAAGACCTGGTGTAGTAATCGGGAAAGAAGGAGAAGCAGTTGATGCTTTAAGAAAAGAAGTTGCAAAATTAGTTAATGGTAAACAAGTGTTTATCAATATCGTTGAAATTAAAAATCCAGACGTTGTTGCTCAATTAGTAGCAAACAAAATCGCTGAACAATTAGAAAACCGTGCTTCATTTAGAACAGTTCAAAAAAGAGCAATTCAAAGTGCAATGAGAGCTGGAGCTAAAGGAATTAAAACTAGCGTTTCAGGACGTTTAGGTGGAGCTGATATGGCTAGAGCTGAAGGATATTCTGAAGGAAATGTACCTCTTCATACATTAAGAGCTGACATTGATTATGCTACTGCAGAAGCTGATACTACTTATGGTAAATTAGGAGTAAAAGTTTGGATTTGTAAGGGAGAAATTCTTCCTGCAAAGAAGAAAGGGGATAAATAATCATGTTAATGCCTAAAAGAACAAAATACAGAAGACCACACAGAATTAAATATGAAGGTGTAACAAAAGGTGGAGCTAAAGTATCTTTTGGTGAATTCGGATTACAAGCATTAGAAGGTGCTTGGATTACTTCAAGACAAATTGAAGCTGCCCGTGTTGCTATGAATCGTTACATGAAACGTGGTGGAAAAGTATGGATTAGAATTTTCCCTCACTTAGCTAAAACTAAGAAACCATTAGAAGTACGTATGGGATCTGGGAAAGGTTCTCCAGAAGAATGGGTAGCAGTTGTTAAAAAAGGTAGAGTAATGTTTGAAGTTGCTGGTGTTGAAGAAGAAGTAGCGAGAGAAGCTTTAAGACTTGCATCTCACAAATTACCTATCAAATGCAAAATTATTGGAAGAGGTGAGTAATTGTGAAAGTTCAAGATATTAGAAATACCGAAACTCAAGAATTACTTAACAAAGTAGAAGAGTACAAAAAAGAATTATTTGGATTAAGATTTCAACATGCTACAGGTCAATTAGAAGATACTGCTAGAATGAAGAAAGTTAAGAAAAATATTGCTAGAATTAAAACAGTTATTAGAGAAAGAGAATTAGACAAGTAAAGGAGATATTTATGGAAAGAAATAATCGTAAAGTTTATCAAGGTACAGTTGTTTCTACTAAAATGGATAAAACTATTACTGTTCTTGTTGAAACTCATGTTAAACACAAATTATACGGAAAACGCGTAAAATCTTCTAAAAAGTTTAAAGCTCATGATGAAGAAAATATTGCAAGAAATGGTGACATTGTTAAAATTATGGAAACAAGACCATTATCTGCTACAAAACGTTTCCGTCTTGTAGAAATCGTTAAGAAAGCTGAAATTATTTAATTATATACTCTGAAAGGAGGTCAATTAGGATGATCCAAAACGAAAGCAGATTAAAAGTTGCTGACAATACAGGAGCAAAAGAAGTATTAGTAATTAGAAACCTAGGTGGTTCAAATAGAAAATTTAGTAACATCGGTGATATAGTTGTAGCTACAGTTAAGCAAGCAACTCCAGGTGGTACAGTTAAAAAAGGTGATGTTGTAAAAGCAGTTATCGTTAGAACAAAATATGGTGTTGGTCGTGAAAACGGTTCTTACATTAAATTTGATGATAATGCTTGTGTAATTATCAAAGATGATAAATCACCTAAAGGAACTCGTATCTTTGGACCGGTAGCCAGAGAGTTAAGAGATGCAGATTTCATGAAAATCGTATCATTAGCTCCTGAAGTATTATAGGAGGTTAACTGAAGATGAAATTACGTGTAGGTGATACAGTTCAAGTTATCGCTGGTAGCGATAAAGGTAAAACTGGTGAAATTCTTCAAATCTTAAGAAAAGAAGAAAGAGTTATAGTTGAAGGTGTTAACATGGTAACTAAACATATTAAACCTTCTCAAGCAGATCCTGATGGTGGAATTGTAACAAGAGAAGCACCAATTCATGTTTCTAATGTTGCATTCTATGATTCAAAAGCAAAAGAAACTGTTAAGCTTGGATATGCAATTGAAGACGGAAAGAAAGTACGTATCAATAAAGCAACAGGTAAAACAGTTGATAAAAAAGGTAAAAAATAGGTGATAGGGAGGTTAAATAATGAACCGACTAAAGGAACGTTATGAAACAGAAATTATTAAATCATTAATGACTAAATTCAATTATAGTTCAGTTATGCAAGTACCAAAAGTTGAAAAAATTGTACTTAATATTGGTGTTGGTGATGCAGTTAACAACTCTAAATTATTAGATGATGCTGTTGCAGAATTAGCATTAATCACTGGACAAAAACCACTTATTACTAGAGCAAAGAAATCAATTGCAGGATTCAAATTACGTGAAGGAATGCCAATTGGATGCAAAGTAACATTACGTGGTGAAAGAATGTATGAATTCTTAGATAAATTAGTAAATATCTCATTACCTCGTGTTAGAGATTTTAGAGGAGTACCTAAGAACTCATTTGATGGAAGAGGAAATTATACTTTAGGTATTAAAGAACAATTAATTTTCCCAGAAATCAATTTCGATAAAGTAAACAAATTAAGAGGAATGGATATCGTATTCGTAACAACTGCTAAGACTGATGAAGAAGGTCGTGAATTATTAGCACAATTAGGAATGCCATTCCAAAAATAAGGAGGACTTAATTAATGGCTAAGACATCAATGAAGGTGAAACAACAACGTCCTCAAAAATACAAAGTTCGTGAATACACAAGATGCGAACGTTGTGGACGTCCACATGCAGTTATTAGAAAATTTAAACTTTGCCGTATTTGTTTCAGAGAATTAGCTTATAAAGGTGAAATTCCTGGAGTTAAGAAAGCAAGCTGGTAATATATAAGCAAATGGAAGGAGGACATATAGATGGTAACAGATCCAATCGCAGATATGTTAACAAGAATTCGTAATGCTAATCAACAACGTCATGAATCAGTTGTTGTACCATGCTCAAAATTAAAAGTGGAATTAGCTGAAATTTTGAAAAACGAAGGATTTATTAAAGAATATAAAGTTGAAGGCGAAGGTGTAATTAAAAATATCGTCATCACTTTAAAGTATAAAGGTAACGAAAGAGTAATCACAGGATTAAAGAGAGTTTCTAAACCTGGATTACGTCAATATGCAAAAGTAAATGAAATTCCTAAAGTATTAAATGGATTAGGAATTGTAGTATTATCAACTTCTCAAGGATTAATGACTGATAAACAAGCTAGAGCTAATGGTATCGGTGGAGAAGTATTAGCATATATCTGGTAATAAAAATATTCAAACAGGAGGTGTACACTGATGTCTCGTGTAGGTAATAAAATTATTAATGTACCTGAAGGTGTAACTGTTGAAGTAGCAGAAGATAACACAGTTACTGTAAAAGGTGCTAAAGGGACTTTAGTTAAACAATTTTCACCAGTTATCACAATTGAACAAACTGGAAATGAAATTACAGTAAAAAGAAGTAGTGAATTAAAAGCTCATAAACAATTACACGGTACAACTAGAGCTTTACTTGCAAACATGATTGAAGGTGTTCATAATGGATACACTAAAAATCTTGAAATTGTTGGTATCGGTTATCGTTGCCAAATGCAAGGAAATAAGTTAGTATTAAATGTAGGATTCTCTCATCAAGTTGAAATTGAAAGTGAAGAAGGAGTAACTATTGAAACTCCTACTCAAACTACAATTAAAGTTTCTGGTATTGATAAAGAAAGAGTTGGAGAAATCGCTGCAAGAATTAGAAACGTTAAGAAACCTGAACCATATAAAGGAAAAGGTATCAAATACGTTGGTGAAAGAATTATTAGAAAAGAAGGTAAAACTGCTGGTAAAAAGTAGTTTAATTAAGGAAGGAGCTAAAGAATCATGGCAAAAACTATGTCTCGTAATGACTTACGTCAAAAACGTCATGCAAGAGTTCGTAATAAAGTTAGCGGAACTCCAGAATGTCCACGTTTAAATGTATTCCGTTCAAGCTCTCATATTCATGCACAAATTATTGATGATGTTAATGGAGTAACTTTAGTTTCTGCATCTTCAGTAGAAATGAAACTTGAAAATGGTGGTAACGTGGAAGCAGCTAAGAAAGTTGGAGCAGAAATTGCTACAAGAGCTGCTGCAAAGAAAATTGAAAATGTGGTATTCGATCGTGGTGGATATATCTATCATGGACGTGTAAAAGCATTAGCTGAAGCTGCTAGAGAAGCAGGATTAAAATTCTAATAGGAGGTTAAACAATGGAACAACGTAAACCAAGAGAAAATGGGCCAAGAAAAAACGGACCAAGAAAAAATGGACCTAGAAGAAATGGACCAAAAGTTGAAAAAGAATTCGAAGAACGAGTTGTTACAATTAACCGTGTTACTAAAGTAGTTAAAGGTGGACGTAAATTCCGTTTTGCTGCATTAGTAGTAGTGGGTGATAAAAAAGGTAGAGTTGGATTCGGAACAGGTAAAGCTAACGAAGTACCTGATGCTATTAGAAAAGCATCTGAAGCAGCTAAGAAAAATATCATTAATGTACCAGTTTTAAAAGGAACTATTCCTCATGAAGTTAATGGTATTTATGGATCTGGACATGTATTTATTAGACCAGCTTCTGCCGGTACTGGAATCATTGCTGGAGGACCAGTTCGTGCTGTTGTAGAATTAGCTGGATATACAGATATCATCTCTAAATCAATCGGTTCAAGAACTCCAATCAACATGGTAAGAGCAACTATCAACGGTTTAAGTTCACTTAAAACTGCTAAACAAGTTGCAGAATTAAGAGATAAGAAAGTTGAAGAAATTTTTGGATAGGAGGAGCGTAAAATGGCAGATACTAATAAAGTTATGATTACGCTTGTTAAAAGTCCAATTGGAGCTAAAAAGAATCAAAAGGACACTCTTAAAGCGTTAGGGTTAACTAAAATTAATAAATCAGTAGAAAAAGAAAACAATGTTTATATCAAAGGTATGATTAGAACAGTTGAACACCTAGTAAAAGTTGAAGAAAGTAAATAGGAGGTGTAAGAATGAAGCTACATGAATTAAAATATACAGAAGGTGCACGTAAAGCAAGAAAACGTATTGGACGTGGTACAAGTTCTGGTACAGGTAAAACTGCAGGTAAAGGACAAAAAGGTCAAAAAGCTAGATCAGGTGGATTAAAGAAACCTGGATTCGAAGGTGGACAAACTCCTTTATTCATGCGTTTACCAAAACGTGGATTTACTAATGTAAATAGAGTAGAATACGCAATTGTTAACGTTGAATCTTTAAATAAATTTGAAGCTAATACAGTTGTTGATTTAGAAGCATTAATGAATGCTGGATTAGTTAAAAAAGAATTAGATGGATTAAAAATCTTAGGTAATGGTAAATTAGAAGTTGCTTTAACAGTGAAGGCTAATAAATTCTCTAAATCAGCTGTTGCTGCAATTGAAGCTGCAGGTGGAAAAACTGAGGTGATTTAAAATGATGAACTTTTTAAAGAGTATCTTTAAAAAAGGGGAATTACGTCAAAGAATCATCTTTACATTAGGAATTTTATTTGTGTTCCGTTTAGGAGCAGCAATTACTATACCATCAATTGAAGCTGATGCTTTAACTGGTGGAGCCGCAAATAGTGGTATTTTTGGACTAATGAATTTAATTGGTGGTGGACAACTTGAAAGATTTTCTATCTTTTCATTAGGAGTTTCTCCTTATATTACTGCATCAATTATTATTGAGTTATTATCTATGGATGTCATCCCTGTTTTGACTCAATGGTCAAAAGAAGGTAATAATGGAAAGAAAAAGAAAGACAGAGTAACACGATATTTGACTGTCGTGTTAGCTGCAATTCAAGGTGGATCATTGACATATGCATTTGATAAAGGTTATAATATATTAGCAGATAATAGTTTCTTAACTTATGCGTATGTTGTAGTTGTTATGATTGCTGGATCAATGTTGGCTATGTGGTTAGGTGATCAAATAACTCAAAAGGGTATAGGAAATGGTACTTCATTATTGATATTTACAGGTATTGTTGCTAATTTACCGAATTCATTTATTACAACATTTAATAGTTTAGTAGATTTTTCTCAAGGAGCTCAAACAGCTGTTTTAGGAATTTTATGGTATGTATTATTTGTTGTAGTTTATTTAGCAATTGTAATCTTTGTTATCTTTAATGAAGGTGCTACAAGAAAAATTAATATTATGTATGCAACTAGTTCAAATACAGTGATGAGAACTAAGGATTCTACTCACATGCCTATTAAAATTAATAGTGCTGGAGTAATTCCTGTTATCTTCGCTTCATCTGTCTTAGCTGCACCAAGAACAATCATTAGTTTTATGGAAAGTAATGATATAACAAAAACAATTGATACAATATTAAATTATCAAGAACCAATTGGATTTTGTTTATACATGATCATGATTATCTTGTTTGCATTTTTCTATTCAAATTTACAAATTGATGCAAAGAAGATTAGTGATGATTTAAAGAAAAATGGTGGATCAATTCCTGGGGTTAGAACAGGAAAAGATACTGAAAATTATATAAAGAGAGTTTTAAATAGAGTTACAGTTGTTGGTGCAATCTTTTTAATGATTATCTCAGCGATTCCAGTATTTACACAAGTTGTATGGGCTGGGTCATCTAGTAACACATTGTCATTAGGTGGAACTGGTTTGATTATCATAACAGGTGTTGCATTAGAAACGACAAAACAAATCAAAACAATGATAACTCGTAAAGAATATCATGGATATATAAGAAAATAGTTATAATAATAAGGAGTGATTTTATGAACATTATTTTAATGGGGCCTCCTGGTGCTGGTAAAGGGACTCAAGCTAGCAGATTAGTTAGCGAATATGGTTTAACACAAATTTCAACTGGCGATTTATTCAGAAAAGCGTTAAGTGAACAAACGAAATATGGAGTTATTGCGAAATATTTTATTCAGTTTGGTCACCTTGTACCGGACGATTATACTATTCAAATGGTAAGAGATTATTTAAAAGAAAATACTTTCGAAAATGGATTCATCTTAGATGGATTCCCTAGAACTATTATTCAAGCTAGAGAATTAGAAAGTATTGCTAAGGAATTTGGATTTACGATCGATGCCATTATTAATCTAGATATTCCACAAGAAAAGCTTATTAAAAGATTATCTGGAAGAAGAACTTGTAAAGATTGTGGTGCAACGTTCCACGTTGAATTTAATCCTC
The DNA here is from genome assembly GCA_036308445.1 of Bacilli bacterium. Taxonomy (GTDB): domain Bacteria; phylum Bacillota_I; class Bacilli_A; order Erysipelotrichales; family Coprobacillaceae; genus MGBC113645. The sequence goes on from JAXJVS010000071.1 coordinate 11,087, forward strand.
CAAAAGCTGAAGGAGTTTGTGATAAATGTGGTGGAGAGTTGTATCAAAGAGCTGATGAAAGCGAAGAAGCAGTTCAAGTAAGATTAGATACTTATAATAAGCAGACTAAACCTTTAATTGATTATTATACAATGAAGGGTACAATCATTAATATTAATGGTGACCAACCTATGGAAGACGTTTTTAAAGACATTGAAAAAGCCTTGGAGGGTAAATAATGATTGTAACTAAAGATCAAAGAGAAGTTGAGTTAATGAGAGAAGCTGGGAGAATAGTCGCATTAGTTCATGAGAAACTAAAGGATGTTATAGTTCCAGGAATAACAACAAAGCAAATTGATGAAGTTTGTGAGAAAGTTATTAGAGATGCTGGTGCAACTCCTTCCTTCTTACATCTCTATGGTTTTCCAAATAGCGTATGCACTTCTATTAATGAAGTTGTTGTTCATGGAATACCAAGTAATAGAGTTTTAAAAGAGGGAGATATAATCTCAGTTGATGTAGGTGCATGTTATAAAGGATATCATGGTGATAGTGCATGGACTTACGCTGTTGGTAATATCAGTGAAGAAGCTAAACATTTGATGAAAGTTACTGAAGAATCATTATATGCTGGTTTGGAAAAAGTAAAACCAGGTAATAGATTATCTGATATTTCTCATGCCATTCAAGTATACTTAGAATCTCATGGTTGTTCTACACCAAGAGATTATACAGGGCATGGGATAGGGACTGAGGTTCATGAAGATCCTATGGTTCCTAATTATGGTGCTCCTGGAAAGGGACCACGATTAAAGAAAGGAATGGCCTTAGCGATTGAACCGATGGCTCATTTAGGTTCTTGTGAAACAGAAGTTTTAGATGATGAATGGACTGTTGTTACAAGAGATCGTTCTTTGGCGGCTCACTTTGAACATACAATCGTAATAACTGATGATGGTTATGAGATTATGACAAAACTATAAAGGAGTTATATCAATGGCAAAAAAAGATGACGTTATAGAAGTAGAAGCAACTGTTCTTGAAACTTTGCCTAATGCAAAGTTTAAAGTAGCGTTGGAAAATGGAGTGGTTATTCTTGCTCACGTTTCTGGTAAAATCCGTATGAACTACATTCGCATTTTACCGGGGGATAAAGTAACCGTAGAAATTTCTCCATATGATTTAACACGTGGGCGTATTACATTTAGACATAAATAGAAAAATCTTCCAAAGGAGGTAGATTAAGGATGAAAGTAAGACCATCTGTAAAACCAATATGTGATAAATGCAGAGTAATTAAACGTAAGGGTAGAGTAATGGTTATCTGTGAAAACCCAAAACATAAACAAAGACAAGGTTAATTAGGAGGAATTTGAAACATGGCTCGTATAGCAGGTGTTGATATCCCACGTGATAAACGTGTGGTAGTTTCTTTAACTTATATCTATGGTATTGGACTTCCAACAGCAAAGAAAATCTTAGCTGCTGTAGGTATCAGTGAAGATGTAAGAGTTAAAGACTTAACTGAAGATGAAGAAACAAAAATCAGAAAAGAAGTAGAAAAATATAAAGTTGAAGGAGATCTTCGTAGAGATGTAGCTTTAGATATTAAACGTTTAATGGAAATCGGAAGCTATAGAGGACTTCGTCACCGTAAAGGACTTCCAGTTCGTGGACAAAAAACTAAAACAAATGCTCGTACTCGTAAGGGTAAAGCTCGTCCAATCGCTGGTAAGAAGAAATAGTGTAGGAGGTTAAGAAAATGGCAAAAGCAAAAACAGCTGCACGTGGTAAAAGACGTGTTAAAAAGAATATCGCAAAAGGTGTAGCACATGTACATTCAACTTTCAATAACACTATTGTTACTGTTACAGATGAACATGGTAATGTGTTAACTTGGTCTAGTGCTGGTGCACTTGGATTCAAAGGTTCTAGAAAATCAACTCCATATGCTGCTCAAATGGCTGCAGAAGCTGCTGCAAAAGCATCTATGGATCATGGAATGAAAACTGTTGACGTTTGCGTTAAAGGTCCTGGACCAGGACGTGAAGCTGCAGTTAGAGCTTTATCAGCTGCTGGGTTAGAAGTTACATCTATTAATGACGTGACTCCAATTCCACATAACGGGTGTCGTCCACCAAAACGTCCTCGTGGATAATAAGAAGTAAATGCTTTTAAAAATTTATTTCTAGTGAGGAGGAAATGTATGCAAAAATTCGAAAAAGCAAATTTCAATGTAGAAAAGTATGATGAAACAGATAACTATGCTAAATTTGTTATTGAACCTTTAGAAAGAGGATTCGGAATGACAATTGGTAATGCATTGAGAAGAGTGTTATTATCATCTATTCCTGGTGCTGCTGTACATGCAATTAAAGTACAGGGAGCTATCCATGAATTTTCTGCAGTTGATGGTGTAGTAGAAGATGTCACTACAATGATTTTGAATATTAAGAAATTAGTTTTCTCAATCGATAGTGATGATGATGTAACAATGGTAATTGATGTTAAAGGTCCTGCTGTTGTAACAGGAGCAGATATTCAAGTACCATCAGAAGTAAAAATGATTTCTAATGATTTAGTTATCGCTCATGTTGCTGAAGGAGCACATTTATATATGGAAATGTATGCTCATAAAGACAGAGGATATGCAAGTGGTGACCAAAATAAGAAATTAATTAATACAATAGGAGTTATTCCTACTGATTCTATCTATTCACCAGTAGTTAAAGTATCTTACTCAGTAGAACCTACTAGAGTTGGTCAAAGTGCAAAATATGATCAACTCGTATTAGAAGTGACTACTGACGGATCAATTAAGCCTCATGAAGTTTTAGCTATGGCTGCTAAAATCTTAGTTGAACATTTAAATATGTTTGTTGAATTAACTGATATGGCTATGAACATGGAAGTTATGAGTGAAGTTCAACAAGATACAGGAAATAAAGTATTAGATATGACAATTGAAGAATTAGATTTATCTGTACGTTCTTACAACTGTTTAAAGAGAGCAGGTATCCAAACTGTTCAAGAATTAGCAGCTAAGAGTGAAGATGATATGATTAAAGTTAGAAACTTAGGAAAGAAATCACTTAAAGAAGTTAAAGAAAAATTAGTTGAATTAGGATTAGGTTTTAAACCTATTGACTAATTATGATAAATATGGAAGGAGCACACATCTATGGCACAAAATAGAAAATTAGGTCGTGTATCATCACATAGAAAAGCTATGTTACGTAATCTTGCAACTGATGTTATTATGCACGGTAAAATTGAAACTACTGTTACTAGAGCAAAAGAAGTTCGTTCAATTGTTGATGAACTAATTACTTTAGGGAAACGTGGTGATTTACATGCAAGAAGACAAGCTGCTGAAGTATTACAAGATGTTGTAGATCCAAAAACTGGAAAAACAGCTGTTCAAGTATTATTTGATGATGTAGCACCAAAATATGCAGATAAAAATGGTGGATATACTCGTGTATTAAAAACTTACAATCGTAAAGGTGATAATGCACCTATGGCTATCATTGGTTTATTCTAATTAATACGCAAAAGTGGTAAATACTTACCACTTTTTTTAATGATTTTTATAAAAGTAATTAATAGATATATTTTTTTGTTAATGGTATTAAAAGAATAGTTGAATCACAGCAAATAATTATAATTAAGAAAAGAATATATTTGTCTTTAATGACATGGTGATGAGTATGAAACCAGAAGAAACTCTTAATGATGCAAAAGAATTTCATAAAAAAATTTAAAGATACAAATGAGTTAAATTTAAATAAAGAAAATGATATTTTGATAGATTAAGATGATTTAGGAAAAATATTCTTTTAATTAAGAAAAAGGAAATAAATAAGATTGATTCATTAAATGTTTTAAAAGATTTTATTTTAGTGGAATTAGAAGGTTTCTATAAAAGGTGTTTAAAAAAAATGAAAAGTCATTTACTATAAATGTTAAAAGGATTATAAAAGTATAAATATGCAGTCGGGTAAAGCTTTAAAAAAAAGACAAAAACTTAAACTTATGCTATAAGCATAAGTTTTTTTATTTACACATCTTCTTTTAAGAGTATAATTGAAACCAGTAATATATATGATAATAAATCATAAGATAGAAAAAATTACTCTTCTAATAAAGCAAAAATTATTATATATATTTTAAATAAAGGTTTAGAAATAAAAGGTATGACTATTTCTACATTTGCTAAATCTACATTTACATCTATCTCTTCATTTATTAGTATAGTAATGAAATTAGGATTTTCTAGTCAGGATATATTTAAGGAAGAATATGTGAAAGAATTAAATGATTTATATGCTTCTATAGAAGTAGATGCTTGTATATCTTTTGTAGTAAATGATAATTTCGTAATTATATGTGAAAATATAGGAAAAATTCAAAATAAAACGATTAAAGACACAATGAATTTACTTGAGTTGATACATTATATGATGCAATGGGTATATTTACAAATAGTGAAGAAACTGATTTATATTAAAAGTAGTATATATTTTTTAAGAAAAAGAATACATCCATTATTGCTATATCATATATAGCTAACGATGATTTATCAAAGAAAGCTTTGTAATTTTAATAATGTCATTTAGCTAAAAGATTCAATTATTTAAAGAGGTAGATGATAGATATTCAGGATATGATATATTGATGAGAATAGTATAAGTATTTTAGTCAAGTAATATGTCTTGACATTAAGATTTAATCATAATAAAATTGAATGGACTTGGAGGAGCAAAATGGAAAAAATAATCGAAATAAAGAACCTTTCCTTTGAATATAGTGAAGGGTTGAAGACTATAGATAACATTTCCTTTGATATTGAAAAAGGTTCTTATACTGCAATATTAGGACACAATGGAAGTGGTAAAAGTACAATTGCTAAATTATTAATCGGATTGTTAGAAAAAAAAGGTGGAGAAATTGTTATTGGAAATATGCCATTAACTTTAGAAAATTTATATAAAATAAGAAGTTTAATTGGGATTGTTTTTCAAAATCCAGATAACCAATTTATAGGTGCTACTGTTAGAGATGATATAGCATTTGGATTAGAAAATACTTGTGTAGATCCTAAAAAAATGGATTCAATCATCAATGAATATGCATCTAAAGTTAATATGGTAGAATTTTTAGATCATGAACCTACAAAGCTTTCAGGAGGACAAAAACAAAGAGTTGCAATTGCGGGAATACTAGCAATGAGCCCTTCTATTATTATTTTGGATGAAGCAACAAGTATGTTGGATCCTAAGGGAAAAAAAGAAATTAACGAATTAGTGAGAGAATTAAATAAAGATAAGGATATAACTATTTTATCTATTACTCACGATATTGAAGAGGCAGCACTAGCTGATAAAGTTATCCTATTAAGTGATGGACATGTCATTGATTCGGGCAAACCAGAAGATATTTTATTAAAGGAAGATTTATTAAAAGAAATGGCTTTAGATATTCCTTTTTCATTAAAGATATCTAAAGGATTGAATAAATTAGGAATTAAAGTAAGTAATCAAATTAAACAAGAGGAGTTGGTGAGAGAATTATGTCAATTACATTCGACAAAGTAGAACATACATATAGTAGCGATACCCCTTTTGCTTATCATGCACTAAAAGGAGTAGATTTAGTTATTCCTAAAGGAAGTATGACGGCTTTAATAGGCCATACCGGAAGTGGAAAATCTACTTTAATACAACATATAAATGCTTTATTATTACCTACTGCAGGAAATATTCAAATTGAAGATATTATGATTAGTGCTACAGATAAACCTAATACTTTAAAGCCATTAAGAAAGAAAGCGGGATTAGTTTTCCAATTTCCAGAATATCAATTATTTGAAGAAACAATTTTAAAAGACATTATATTTGGTCCAACTAATTTTGGGGTTAATGAAGAAGAAGCTCTAAAACTAGCAAAAGAAACACTAAAATTGGTAGGATTAGATGAAAGCTATTTAGAAAAGTCACCATTTGATTTGTCTGGGGGACAAAAAAGGAGAGTTGCTATTGCAGGCATTTTAGCAATGGACCCTGAAATATTGATATTAGATGAGCCTACTGCTGGGTTAGATCCTCAAGGTGCGAAAGAAATGCTGAATTTATTTAGGAAAATAAATCAACAAGGTAAAACAGTTATTATTGTGTCTCACGATATGAATCAAGTATTAGAATATTGTGATGAAGTTATTGTTATGAATAAAGGAAAAGTTGAAAGACATGAGCAAGTTGATGAGTTATTTAAAGAAACTGAATATTTAAATTCTTTAAGTATAGATTTGCCTATTATTACTTCATTTATCCAACAATTAAATAATAATGGATTTAACATTGATACATCAATTAAAGATATCAATGAACTTGTAAAAGTGATAGGAGGTCAAATTAATGAATAATGTAATGTTTGGTCGTTATTTACCATTAAATTCTTTTATCCACAGATTAGATCCTCGTATGAAAATAGGAGCTCTATTAATATTATTAATTTCAGTATTTTTTGATGCTGGATTTTTAGGATATGCAATCTTATCAGCGTTGGTTACTGTAATGGTTATTTTATCAAGAGTGGCTTTTAAACAATTGGCTAAAGCTGTTAAACCAATGATTTTTATGATGTGTTTTTTAATGTTCTTTAATTTATTATTTATGAGAACTGGTGATTTATTATTTAAATTTAGTTTTATAGAAATATATTCGGGAGCTCTTATTCAGACTCTATATATTGTAATTAGATTAGTTTTAATTATTATTATGACAACTATTTTGACTGCAACAACTAAACCATTAGATTTGACATTAGGTATAGAACATTTATTATCACCATTGAAAAAAATAGGGTTTCCAACTCATGTTGTAGCAATGATGATATCAATTGCTTTAAGATTTATTCCTACATTATTAGAAGAAACACAAAGAATTATGAAAGCACAAGCAAGCAGAGGTGTAGAATTTTCAGAAGGTTCAATAAAGGATAAAATATTAGCAATTGTATCTTTAATTATTCCTTTATTTATTTCTGCTTTTCAACGTGCAGAAGATTTAGCAAACGCAATGGAAAGTAGAAATTATAATCCAGAAGCTCCTAGAACAAGATATAAACAATTGAATTGGACTATTGCTGATACACTTTCATTGTTAACAGTTATTTTAACAAGTGGAACAGTAATTGTATTATCATTTATTTTATGAGAGTAAAGTGTATAGTTAGTTATGATGGAAGCCAATTTCATGGCTTTCAGATTCAAAATAAACAAAGAACAGTTCAAGGAGAAATACAAAAAGCTCTAAAAAAGATTAATGAGCAAGAAACAATTATTCATGCCTCAGGAAGAACAGATGCTAAAGTTCATGCTCATCATCAAGTTTTTCATTTCGATACGCATAAACAATTACCAGAAGAACAATGGAAGAGAGCTATTAATCATTTTATGCCTAATGATATATATATATTAAGTGCTAACTATGTTAGTGAAGACTTTCATTCAAGATACACAGCAATAAAAAAAGAATATCATTATCTTTTAAGTATGAACGAATATAATCCTTTTGAAACTGATTATATTTTTCAATATGGAAGAGAATTGGATATAGAGTTAATGCAGGAAGCAGCAAACATATTTTTAGGAGAACATAATTTTGCATCATATTGCTGTTATGATCAATATGGAAATACTATTCGTACTTTGTATGAATTTAAAATTTCTGAAGAAAATGGCATTGTGAAATTTAAATTAGTAGGCAATGGTTTTAGAAGATATATGGTAAGACATCTAGTAGGTGGATTAATTCAAGTTGGAGCAAAGAGAATTACAAAAGAAAAATTACAAGAAATGCTAGATAGCTGTGGAGAAAAGAAATGCTTATTTAAGGCAAAGCCACAGGGGCTGTATTTGCACGAGGTATACTATGAAGAAGATTAATTATCATACTCATACATATCGTTGCGGTCATGCTAAGGGTAATGAAGAAGATATGATTATGGCTGCTATCCGTAATGGTATAGAAGAGTTAGGGTTAAGTGACCATATTCCATTACCTAGATATAGGTTACATTTATTAAAGTCCGTTCCTTCTATAAGATCCTTAAAATCGTTGATATCGTTAGTTTATGCAATGATCAAAAATGGGCCTAATATGAGAATGCCTTATAAAACTATTGATGAGCATCTTGAAATTATTAATGAACTATCAGAAAAATATCAAAAAGATATAAAAATCTATAAAGGATTTGAAGCAGAATATTTAGAAGAATATTTAAATTATTACCAGAGTCTATTACTCAATAATAAAATAGATTATTTAATATTAGGAAATCACTTTAATCAACATTGTATTCATAGCTGTTATTATGGTAAACCAAATTTATCAAAAAGAGAATTATATAGTTATTGCAATGATGTAGAAAAGGCGATTGAAACGAATTTATTTAGCTATATAGCTCATCCAGACTTATTTATGATAGGATATACACATTTTGATGATGATGTTAAGACTGTTTGTCAAAGAATTTGTATGAAAGCCAAAGAATATGATATTCCATTAGAAATTAATGGTGGAGGAATGAAAAGAGGTTTATTTTCTTATGATGGTGAAATGCTATACCAGTATCCTAATGCAAGGTTCTGGGAAATTGCCTCTGAAGTAGGAAATAAAGTAGTTATTGGATTAGATGCTCATAATCCCGATGATTTTAATGATATATTATATGATCAATTAAAGACATTTGCAGGAGAATTAGATTTAAATTTAGTTGATCACTTTGAGTTAAAAAAAGGAAAATAGAAAAAAACTCCATATGGAGTTTTTTTACATATTTTATTCATAATTTTATAGTAGTATTAATCAAAAGCGTCAATATGAATATAATATACATCTTTATGGAATACTTTGGATGTAATACCATAACATTCCCACTCATCTTCATATTCACTTTCATCAAAACAGTTACTTAATTCATTAAGAAGTAAAGATAAATCATCTTTTTGAATAGAAAAAGTAACATAAAATTCCATAGCATCCTTCATTCTTGCATATGGTCGATAAGGTGAAATAGAAAGAGGTGAGTAAAAGCTTTTTAATTGATTACATACTTCGTCATAAATAGTTTCATCTTCAGTAGATAAAACAATATACATTGTTGCGTTCATAAATCCCTCCTAAGAGGATTATATCAAAAATAAAGATATATTTGTATGTATTTGTTTTATGATGTATAATATTAATGATAATTTTAAGAAGGATAAGAGAGGTTAAATATGAAATTTTTATCTAAGTTGTTTTCTAGAAGAATTTTACTAGCTTTACAGCTGATTATAACTGCATTTTTTGGTTATGTTATATATAAATTAAACATGCTTCCAATAAAATTTTTTATACCATTGATGGTTATTGTTGTGCTTGTTTTTTTAGGATTGTATATAGGTCAAAAAAAACCAGAAGATAGACCTATAAAAACTGCTATATATAAAATAATAAGTTTATTAGTCTCAATCGCTATGATTTTTGGGTCTTTAAAAGTTATGCAGGGATCTAATGTTCTAGACTTAATTACTGGTGCTAATTCACAAGTCATTCAAATGAGTGTTATAGTTTTAAAAGATAATAATGTAAATAACATTAAAGATTTAAAAGATAGTATATTTGGAGCATGTAGCGCTAGTGATGAAATAAATACAAATAAAGCTAAAACATTAATTGAAGATGAAATTAATACTATTATTTTAGAAGATTATGTTACACTAGCAGATACAGTAAAAGCTTTATATAATGGTGAAATTGACGCTATGATTTTAAAAGAGATGGAAAGAGATTCAATAGATGAAAGTTATGAAGGTTTTGATGATAGAACAAAAGTAATTAAAACATATGAAATAAAGATAGCTAGTGCAACTGCAAATAGTGCGCAGGTTACACAAGAACCATTTAATATATTTATTTGTGGAACTGATCAAAAAGGCGATATAAGTACAGCAGGGTTATCTGATGTTAATATGATTTGTACAGTTAATCCTGTAACAAAGCAACTATATTTAACAAGTATTCCTAGAGATTATTATGTAGATATTGCTGGATACAATGGTAAAGACAAATTAACACATAGTGCTAAAGGCGGGATTCAATGTACTATGGAAACCATTGAAAACTTTATGGGAATAGAGTTCAATTATTATGTTAAAATGAATTTTACATCTTTTATGAGCATCATTGATGCACTTGGTGGAATCGAGATTGATATACCTGTATATGATACTTTATACAGTGATGATGGATCTTTTACTACTAAAATATATAAATATGAAATGAAACCAGGAAAAACAACAATGAATTCTAAACAAGCTTTAGCTTTTGTAAGAGAAAGAAAATCATTTGTAGATGGCGATAAAGTTAGGGGACAAAATCAGCAGCTAATGATTAAAGCAGTAGTGAAAAAAATATGTAGCCCATCTATTATCACAAAATTAGATGGAATATTTGAATCAGTTGCTGAGAGTTTAGAAACGAATATGTCTAGTGACGAAATTAGATCATTGATTAATATGCAAATGAGTGATATGGCTGCATGGGATGTCGTATCTTATCGTTTAGATGGTGAAAGCATAAGAGTTAAAGAGTTTGCTACAATTCCAGGTGGAACTTCTAATCCCAATGGTTTATTCGTTATGCAGCCATATCAAGAGACTATAGATAAGGCAAAAAGTAATATCGATACAGTTATGGCTAATGAAATATTAATAATGGATGAAGATGACGAGTAGTCATCTTTTACTTTACAATAAAACAAAAAAATACTAAAATATAAATAAATACGATGAAAAGAAATAGTAAATTATAAAACAATCATAGAGAGTTCTTGGCTGGTGGAAAAGAATATTGCAATATAATTGAATACATCTTGGAGTAGACGATTGAAATTAAGTAGGTTAGTCCGGGAATACCCGTTATAGTGTTAGAGTATGTTAGTACTCGAAGAGGTTGTTATAGTGATGTAACAATAAATTAAGGTGGTAACGCGATAGTCTCTCTCGTCCTTATGGATAGAGAGACTTTTTGGTTATATAGGAGGAATTATTATGATTATTGTATTTAAACCAAGAGTGAAAGAAGAAGATTTAGCTAGAGTTATAGGAAAAGTGAAAGATTTTGGATTAGAAGCACATGTTTCTAAAGGAGAGGAAACGACAATCGTTGGATTGATTGGAGATACAACAAAAGTGGATCCAAGACAGATAGAAGTAGACAGTGCAGTAGAAAAGGTAATGCATGTAGGAGAACCATACAAGCTAGCAAATAGAGCATTTCATCCAGAAGACTCAGTTATAGATGTAGCAGGAGTGAAGATAGGAGGAAATCATCTAGCAATGATAGCAGGACCATGTTCAGTAGAATCAGAAGAACAGGTAATAGAAATCGCAAAGGCAGCAAAAGCAGCAGGAGCAAATCTATTAAGAGGAGGAGCATTCAAGCCAAGAACATCACCATATGCATTCCAGGGAATGGGAAGTGAAGGACTAGATATATTAGTAGCAGCAAAGAAGGCAACAGGATTACCAATCGTATCAGAATTGATGAGTGCAGAATATATAGAAGAATTCAATGAGAAGGTAGATTTAGTACAGATCGGAGCAAGAAACATGCAGAACTTCACATTATTAAAGGAAGTAGGAAAAAGATGTACAAAACCGATATTACTAAAGAGAGGATTAAGCTCAACATATGAAGAATGGATTATGAGTGCTGAATATATTATGGCAAGCGGAAATCCAAATGTTATCTTATGTGAAAGAGGAGTCAGAACATTTGAAAGCTATACAAGAAACACATTAGACTTGCAGGCAATACCAGTGATCAAGAAATTGACACACTTGCCAATCATAATAGATCCATCACATGCCGGAGGAAAATGGTGGCTAGTAGAGCCGATGGCAAAGGCAGCAGTAGCAGCAGGATGTGACGGATTGATGATAGAAGTACACAATAATCCAGAATGTGCAATGTGTGATGGACCACAGTCATTAAAACCAAAGAAATATACAGAATTATTACAGCAGTTAAAAGGAATTGCAGAAATTGTAGGTAAGAAAATCTAAAAAGGAGTTATGAAAATGAAAGTCAATTTAGGAAAAGATAGTTATGATATCATTATTGAACAAGGAGTATTAGATCATTTAATAGAACATATTAGCCCTTTATTTAAAGGTGCTAAGGTTGTGATTATCTCTGATGATAATGTTTATCCTATTTATGGTGAGAAAATAAAACAACAGTTACAAACAAAATATCAAGTTGGTGAAATCATATTACCACATGGTGAGAAAACAAAAAGATTTGATATTCTACCATCTATCTACAGTCAATTACTTTCATTTCAGCTTACAAGAACTGATTTAATTATAGCTTTAGGTGGAGGAGTTATAGGAGATTTGGCAGGCTTTGTTGCAAGTAGTTTCTTAAGAGGTGTAAAGCTTGTACAAATTCCTACTTCTTTACTTGCTCAAGTTGACTCAAGCGTTGGAGGAAAAGTGGCTGTAGATTTACCTGAAGGTAAAAATCTAGTTGGTGCTTTTAAACATCCTAGTCTTGTTTTAATTGATCCACTTACATTAAAAACATTAAATCCTAAGTTTATTAATGATGGTATGGGTGAAGTCATTAAATATGGATGTATTAGAGATAAAGAATTATTTAATAAATTATCAAATTATAATAATTTTGATGATTTATATAAAGATATAGATGAAATTATAACAACATGTGTTGATATTAAAAGGGATGTTGTTGAGAAGGATTTATATGATTTTGGTGATCGTTTATTACTAAACTTTGGTCATACTTTAGCTCATGCTATTGAACAGTATTATCATTATGAAAACTATTCACATGGTGAAGCAGTCGCTATAGGAATGGTTCAATTAACAAGAATTGCTGAAAAAAAAGGTTTAACAAAAGAAGGAACATCATTAAAGATAGAAGATGTATTAAAAAGATATAATTTACCTACCAAATCTAACATAACAACAAATAAATTATATCAAGCAATTAATTTAGATAAGAAAAACATTAATAAGAAATTATCATATATATTATTAAATCAGATAGGAGATGCTTATGTATATCCTGATGATTTATCATTTATAGAAGGAGAAGAAGTTTAAATGAGTTCAATCACATTAACGCCAACAAAGATAAAAGGAAATGTTCAAATACCACCATCAAAGAGCTTAGCACATCGCGCAATTATTTGCGCTTCACTTGCTAGAGGGAGAAGTATTGTTAGAAATGTAGAATATTCTAAAGATATAAAAGCAACTATTTCTTGTATGAAAGAATTAGGAACGATAATATTTGAACATGAAGACTATTTAGAAATTGATGGGACAACAACTTTCTTTAAAAATAAATGTGAAATGAATTGCGAAGAATCAGGATCAACTCTTAGATTTATGATTCCTATTTCATTAGTAGATTTTGCTAATGTTCACTATACAGGTAAAGGACAATTAGGTAAAAGACCATTAGATGTATACTATAAAATCTTTGATTCACAAAAGATTCCTTATTTATATAAAGAAAATGTATTAGATTTATATATTCAAGGAAAATTATCTAGCGATGAATTTTATATTCCAGGGGATGTATCTTCGCAGTTTATTAGTGGATTATTATTTGCTTTACCTTTATTAGAGGGTGATTCGATTATTCATATTACTTCTCCATTACAATCAAAAGGCTATATTGATTTAACATTACAGATGTTAAATCAATATGGAATTGAAGTAGAATATAAAGATAATGATTTCTATGTTAAGGGAAATCAAAGTTATAAGCCTTGTGACTATACAATTGAAGGTGATTATTCGCAGGCGGCATTTTATTTGGTTGCTGGAGCTTTAAATAATGATGTAGTCTTAGAGGGACTTAATTTAAAGAGTTTACAAGGAGATAAAGAAGCTATTGAAATTCTTGAAAGAATGGGTTGTGAATTCATAGGAGCTGATAATGGGTATAAAATCGTATGTAAAGAACTTATTGCAACAGATATAGATGCTTCGCAATGTCCTGATATTATTCCGGTTATAGCTTTAGCATGTGCTAATGCAAAAGGAAGTTCAAGAATTTATAATGCGAAAAGATTAAGAATTAAAGAATGTGATCGTTTAAGTGCAACAGTAGAAGTATTAAAGCAATTAGGAATTAATGCTATTGAAAAAGATGATGAAATGATTATTGATGGAGGAGAAGTGTTAGGTGGACATGTTTCTTCTTATAATGATCATCGTATGGCAATGATGGAAGCTATTGCTTCAACAGTAGCAATGAATGATATTATTATAGATAATAAAGAATGTGTTAAAAAATCTTATCCAAGTTTCTGGGAACATTTTAAAATGTTAGGAGGAAAAACGAATGAGTGCTAACTGGGGTAAAAATATAGAATTATCTTTATTTGGCGAAAGTCATGGTAAAGCAATTGGTATTGTCATTGGTAATCTTCCAGCAGGTATAAAACTAGATTTAGAAGCAATAAAAAAAGATTTATCTAGGAGAGCACCAGGTAAAAACAAAATGTCCACTGCAAGAAAAGAAAAAGATGAAGTAGAAATTATAAGTGGAGTGATTGATGGTGTAACAACAGGAGCACCATTAGTTGGAATGATTTATAATAGTGATCAACATTCAAAAGATTATTCTTATTTAAAAGAATTAATGAGACCTGGTCATAGTGATTATAGTGCTTATGAAAAATATCATGGTTTTAATGATGTGAGAGGTGGCGGACATTTTTCTGGTAGATTAACTGCACCAATAGTTTTTGCTGGGGCAATCGCTAAACAAATATTAAAACAACAAGGTATATATGTAGGGGCCCATATTCAAAGTATAAAAGATGTTTATGATGAATCTTTTAGTGTCAATATTTCCGAGGAAATGTTAGAAAACCTGTTACTTAAACAATATCCAACAATTAATGATGAAGTATTTACAAAAATGCAGGAGACAATTGAAGAAGCAAGATTAAACCAAAATTCAGTGGGAGGAACAATAGAATGTGCTATTATTAATGTTCCTGCTGGTATTGGCAATCCATTCTTTGATTCAGTTGAAGCTCATTTATCTCAGTTATTATTTTCAATTCCAGCAGTAAAAAGTGTAAGCTTTGGTCTAGGTGAAAAAATAACTGAATTATATGGTAGTGAAGCTAATGATAGTTATTATTATGATGGAGATATTGTAAAAACAAAGACTAATAATAATGGTGGAATATTAGGTGGTATTAGTAACGGTATGCCTATTGTATTTAAAGTTGGTATTAAACCTACTCCATCAGTGTCTTTAAAACAAGATACTATAAATGTAAAAACAAAAGAAAACTCAACATTAGAAATAAAAGGAAGGCATGATCCATGTATAGTGCCTAGAGCTATTGTAGTTGTAGAAGCAATGGCAGCACTAGGAATATTGGATATGATTGGATATCAATGAAAGATTTAAATCAATGTAGAAAAGAAATCGATGAAATCGATGAACAATTAATTAAACTTTTTGAAAAAAGAATGGGTATCGCAAAAGATGTAGTCACTTATAAATTAGCAAAAGATATGGAAATTTTTCAGCCAGATAGAGAAATTCAGGTCATTGAAAAGAATGTAAAGCGTATTGAAAAAGAAGAATTAAAAGACTATGCACAATTATTCATTCAAAATATGATGAATATTTCTAAGTCATATCAAGCGACATTTGTGCCACCTAGATCAAGAATTGAATTATATCCACCTAAGAATAATGATATTATCGTTGGGTTTCAAGGCGTACCTGGAAGTTTTTCTGAAGCTGCATTAGATAAGTATTTTAGTGAAGATACAAAAAGAAAAAATTATGATCATTTTGAAGATGTATTTATAGCATTAAAAAATAAAGAAATTGATTATGGAATTGTACCATTAGAGAATTCTTCTACAGGAGCTATTAATGATAATTATGATTTAATTAGAGATTATGGTTTTTATACTGTTGGAGAACAAAGTATATCTATTGCTCAACATCTATTAGGTATTAAAGGTGCAAAGATTGAAGACTTAAAAGAAGTTTATTCTCATCCACAAGGATTGTTACAGACTTCTAAGTTTTTAAAAAGTCATTCATATATTACACAAGTGAAATATGCTAATACTGCTATGGCTGCAAAATATGTTGCTGATACTAATAATCCTGAATTATGCGCTATTGCTTCTAAGAAAGCTGCTGAATTATACGGATTAGAAGTATTGGCTGAGAATATTCAAAACGCTAAAACAAATCATACAAGATTTATTATCTTTGGTGAACATCTAGAAAAAAATGAAGAAGCTAATTGCGTTTCAGTTGTTTTTACTTTAGCACATAGAGTAGGAGCTTTATATCAAGTTATGAAGATTATTAATGATCATCAGATTAATCTATTAAGAATAGAATCTAGACCAGTACAACATACACCATGGGAATATTATTTTTATGTGGATTTTGAAGGTCATGTAGAAGATGTTAATATTTTATTAGCATTAGAAGATATGTTAGCTCATACAAATACCCTTAGAGTTTTGGGAAATTATGCAAAGAAATAAGGAATGATTATGAAAAATATTGTTTTAATCGGAATTATGGGTTGTGGAAAAACAACAATTTCTAAACTATTAAGTGAAAGATTAAATCGTCCAATGATTGATTTAGATGAATATTTAGTTAATAAATATAAGATGACTATACCTGAAATGTTTGATATTTCTGAAAATTATTTTAGAGAAAGAGAAACAGAATGTTGTCAAGATGCTTCGCTATTAGATGGATATATTATTTCTACTGGTGGTGGCGTTGTTAAGAAAGAAGAAAATATAGAGTATTTGAAAAAAAATGGTATTATTATCTATATTGATAGACCAATTATAAATATATTAGAAGATGTAGATACAGCTTCTAGACCATTATTAAAAGATGGTCCAGATAAATTATATGAATTATACAATCAACGACATGACTTATATTTAAAAGCATGTGATTATCATTTGATTAATGATAATACAATTGAAGATATTCTTAACCAGATTTTTAAAATAATGTCATAGAAAATTCATAATGGAACCTTATAATGGATATGAGGTGAAGAATTATGGAAAAAGTTATGCCTAGAGTACAATCTAAGCTAAGACATATAGTGGAAGTTCCTAAATGCATATATGGAGCTTCAGGAATCATCGTTAATGGAAAACGAGTTAAGTCATTAGTTTTTTCTACTGATGTTGCGATTATTGCTAATTGTAATGCTGATGCAGTCATTGCAGTGTATCCATTTACGCCAACTTTACAAATTACTAAATCAATTATTGAAGTTTCTCATAAACCAGTATTTGCAGGTGTTGGTGGTGGAACAACAATGGGACCTAGAGTTATGAAGATTGCTTTAGATGCTGAATTAAATGGCGCTTGGGCAGTTGTTTTAAATGCTCCTACTAAAACAGAGTTTGTAAAAGAATTAGCAAAAGCAGTAGATATTCCAATAGTACTAACAATAGTCTCTTTGGATGAACCATTAGAAGAAAGAATGTTGTATAGTGGTGCTGATATTGTCAACGTATCTGGTGGAAAAAATACTGTCGATATTGTAAAAGCATTAAGAAAGATTGATTCTGATTTTCCAATTATTGCGACAGGTGGTCCTACAGAAGAAACAATTAAAGAAGTTATTGCAGCAGGGGCTAATGCTGTTACATATACACCACCTACAAATGGTGAAATCTTCAAAGGTATGATGGAAAAATATAGAAAACAATGTAGTGAACATGAATAAATAGGCAATAATAAAGTTCGAATGAGACTTTATTATTGCTTTTTTATATGTTAGAATAAACAACGAGGTGGAATGATGAAAGAATATTTAGAAATGTGTAAACATATATTAGAAAATGGTGAAGATAGAGATGATCGTACTGGTACTGGAACAAGAAGTGTGTTTGGGTATCAGACACGTTATGATTTAAGAGAAGGTTTTCCTTTAATGACCACTAAAAAGATGTTTTTAAGACCTTTAGCAGAAGAATTATTATGGTTTATTAAAGGTGATACAAATATTAAATATTTAGTAGATAGAAATGTAAAAATATGGAATGAATGGCCTTATGAAGCATTTAAAAAATCAGAAGATTTTAAAGGTGAAACTTTAGAAGAATTTGTTGCAAAAATAAAAGAGTTACCTGCTAATGATCCTTTTGTTGTGAAATATGGAGAATTAGGACCTGTTTATGGCAAACAATGGCGTGATTTCAATGGGCAAGGAATAGATCAAGTTGCGAAGTTAGTAGATTCTTTAAAGAATAATCCATTCTCAAGAAGACATATTATTTGTGCATGGAATCCGGCCGAAGTTGATCAGATGGCATTGCCACCATGCCACTCATTCTTACAGTTCTATGTCTCTAATGATAAGAAATATCTTTCTTGTCAATTGTATCAAAGAAGTGCAGATACTTTTTTAGGAGTACCTTTTAATATTGCTTCTTATGCATTAATGACAGAAATGTTAGCACAAGTTTGTGGATATGAAGCTAAGGAATTTATTCATACTATTGGTGATGCTCATATTTATAAAGATCACTTTGATGTTGTAAAGGAACAAATTTCTAGAACTCCATTAAAGAGATGTAAGTTAGTATTGAATAAAGATATTGATAATATTTTTGATTTTACTATTAATGATATTAAGATTGAAGATTATCAAAGTTATGGAAAATTAGTAGGAAAGGTGAGTGTATAATGATTAGTATTATTGTTGCTATGGATGATGATCAATTAATCGGTAAAAAAGATTCATCTAATGGTATGCCATGGGTGAATAAAGAGGATTTAAAACATTTTAAAGATACAACAATAGGCAAGACTATTCTAATGGGATATACAACATATCAGGCAATAGGAAGACCATTACCTAATAGAAAAACAATTGTTGTATCATTTGAACCGTTTGAGGATGATAGAGTAGAAGTAAGAACTTCTTTAGAAGAAGTAGTAAATGAATATAAAGAAAAAAATGAAGATTTATTTATTTCTGGAGGAGCTTCTATCTATAGACAATGTTTACCCCTTGTTGATCAATTATTAATTTCTCGAATTCCGGGATCTCATACAGGTGAAACTTATTTCCCGGATTTTAATGGCTATGGTTTTGAATTAAAAGAAAGTGTCCCTTTTGAAACATTTACGCTTCAAATGTACAGAAAGTAGGTATTATATGAAAAGATTAGTATTATTGATAATGAAATTTTCAGTAAAAATATTTTTCTGGTTAAAGAAAATTAAAAAGATGACTTATGATGAAAGTATTAGTAGAGAAGAAAAATATGCTTATTTACATAGAATTATTAAAGAAGTTGTTGGTGGGTCAGGTGTTGATTTAAAATGTTATGGTATAGAAAATTTACCTGAAGAACAAGGATATTTAATTACTCCTAATCATCAAGGAATGTTTGATGCTTTAGCATTACTTTCTACACATCCTACACCAATGTCTGCAGTTTTAAAACAAGAATTAGTGGGAAAACCAATTGTTGGAACTGTTATTGATTATATTGAAGCATTACCTATGGATAGATCTAATCTAAGAGCTTCTATGAAAGTTATTAAGGAAGTAACAAGAAGATTAGAAAAAGGATATAATTATGTTATTTTCCCTGAAGGCACAAGATCTAAACAAGGAAATCAGATGTTAGAATTTAAAGGTGGTAGTTTTAAAGCTGTTATTGATGCAAAAAAACCAATTGTTCCAGTAGCTTTAATTGATTGTTATAAACCTTTTGATAAAGAGGTAAAAGGTAAAATTGTAGCTCAGATTCATTACTTAAAACCAATGTATTATGATGAATATAAAAATATGTCAAGTGTTGAAATCGCAAAAGCAGTACAATCAAGAATTCAAGCATGTATTGATGAAAATGCAAAAAAAAACATTGCATGAAGCAATGTTTTTTTATTATAAAAGAAAACCATGTGCTATGCACATGGTCTAAAAAAGCTTTAAGCGATGGTGAGAAAAAACCTCCAATGATATAATAGATGTGGCTGGCAACCACAAATAGAAATCAAAGGAGGTATCTCAA
>JAXJVS010000072.1:0-15035 GCA_036308445.1 Bacilli bacterium
CCTATTCTTCCTCCCTGACCATCTATAATTACAATTTTCATTGAATTCACACTCCTTGTTTATATTGAAAGATATTTTTAGATAAAAGTCAAGATAAGGTTATTTGTAAATGAAAATAAAAAAAAGATTGACGAAAATGATAAAAAAATATATAATCTCCTAAAATACTTATAAACAAAGGAGAAAAATCATGGCATATTTTTTTAAAGAACCTTCACGCACATTTAATGAATATTTATTAGTTCCAGGGTATTCTTCTGCGAACTGCCAACCAAAAAATGTTAGTTTAAAAACACCTTTAGTTAAATTTAAAAAAGGTGAAGAACCTGCATTATCTTTAAACATTCCTTTAGTTTCTGCTATTATGCAATCAGTATCAAATGATACTATGGCTGTTGCTTTAGCTAAAGAAGGAGGAGTTTCATTTATTTATGGTTCTCAATCAATTGAAGATCAAGCTGCAATGGTAAAACGTGCTAAATCATACAAAGCAGGTTTTGTTCGTTCTGACTCTAATGTTAGTCCTGAAAATACTTTACAGGATGTTATTAACTTAAAGAAGAAAACAGGACATTCTACAATGGCTGTAACTACTGACGGTACAGTAAATGGAAAATTAGTTGGTATTGTAACTAGTAGAGATTATAGAGTATCTCGTATGAGTTTAGATACTAAAGTTAAAGAATTTATGACACCATTTGATAAATTAGTAGTAGCAAAAGCAGGAATTACTTTAAAAGAAGCAAATGATATTATCTGGGAAAATAAATTAAATTCTTTACCAATTATTGATGCAAATCAAAAATTAGAACACTTTGTATTCAGAAAAGATTATGAATCTAAAAAATCAAATCCTAATGAATTATTAGATGATTCTAAGAGATATGTAGTTGGTGCTGGTATTAACACAAGAGACTTTGCTGAACGTGTTCCTGCATTAGTAGAAGCTGGAGCTGATGTATTATGTATCGATTCAAGCGAAGGATTCACTGAATTCCAAAAAATAACTATTCAATGGATTAGAGATCATTATGGAGATAGTGTAAAAGTAGGTGCTGGTAACGTTGTTGATGCTGAAGGATTTAGATTCTTAGCAGATGCTGGAGCTGACTTTATTAAGATTGGTATTGGTGGTGGATCTATCTGTATCACTCGTGAACAAAAAGGTATTGGTAGAGGACAAGCTACTGCAACTATTGAAGTCGCAAAAGCAAGAGATGAATATTTTGAAGAAACTGGTATTTATGTACCTATCTGTAGTGATGGTGGTATTGTTCATGATTATCATATGACTTTAGCTTTAGCTATGGGAAGTGACTTTATCATGTTAGGACGTTATTTCTCTCGTTTTGATGAATCACCTACAAATAAAGTAGTAATCAATGGACAATATATGAAAGAATACTGGGGAGAAGGAAGTGCTCGTGCTAGAAACTGGCAAAGATATGATATGGGAGGAGATGCAAAACTTTCATTTGAAGAAGGTGTTGACTCTTATGTTCCATATGCTGGTTCATTAAAAGATAATGTTGGTTTAACTTTAAGTAAAATTAAATCAACTATGTGTAATTGTGGTGCTCTAACAATTCCTGAATTACAAGAAAAAGCAAGAATTACATTAGTTTCTGCAACATCAATTGTTGAAGGTGGAGCACATGACGTTGTATTAAAAGACAACACACCTAGTCATAATCAATAAAATGATATTAAACTGTAATGATTTGTAATCATTACAGTTTTTTGTATCATTTTGAAATATATTTATGTTTCGTCAAAAATTAAATGATTCTTTCTTTACAATTGAAATGTTTATCTATATAATGGATTTGGATTTAGGGTTGATATTTTATCGTATATACTTTCAGAAATGGTGAAAGAGTTTCTACCTTGCCACCTATTGGCATGACTACGATGAACTTTTTTCATTAGCTTCTGTTTTACAGAAGTTTTTCTATTTTTATATTGAGTATTCAGAGATGTTGTCATTCATTTTGGAATTTCTGATTATTATAAGTGTTTAATCTTAAATCAGATGCTAAGCTATATTTTATGATATATGCTTTTGCAAGTTGAAAGGAGCAAAATATGAGTGGATTTTTTGGTGTTGTTTCAAAAGAACAATGTGTAATGGATTTATTCTTTGGGGTTGATTATCATTCGCATTTAGGAACGAGACGTGGGGGAATGGCTGTATATGGAAAAGATGGATTTAATCGATCTATTCATAACATCCAGAATTCACCTTTTAGAACAAAGTTTGAAAGAGATGTAGAGGAATTTGAAGGAACTATGGGAATTGGCTGTATTTCAGATTATGAGCCTCAGCCATTATTAGTTAATTCTCATTTAGGTTCTTATGCTATTACAACAGTAGGAAGAATTAATAATTTCCAGGAATTAATAGATGAATGTTTTGAAAGTGGAACTAGCCATTTCCTAGAAATGAGTGGTGGTGAAGTTAATGCTACTGAGCTGATAGCTGCATTAATTAATCAGAAACATTCTATTGTTGCAGGAATTAAATATGTTCAAGAAAAAGTAAAGGGTTCTATGAGTATCTTAATTATGACTGCTGAAGGTATTTATTGTGCTAGAGATAAGTTTGGTAGAACACCTGTTATTTTGGGACAAAAAGAAAATGCAATTTGTGTAACTTTTGAAAGTAGTGCTTTCTTAAATTTAGGATATCATCATGTTAAGGATTTAGGACCAGGAGAAATTGATTTCATTACTGCTGATGAAATTATAGTTAAAAAAGAGCCTAATGATAAGATGAAAATTTGTTCATTCTTATGGGTGTATTATGGTTATCCTACATCTACATATGAAGGAATTAATGTCGAAGTAATGAGAAATAGATGTGGTGAAATGTTAGCTAAAAGAGATAATGTTCATCCTGATAGTGTAGCTGGAGTACCTGATTCAGGTACTGCTCATGCTGTAGGTTATGCTAATGTATCAGGTATTCCTTTTGCTAGACCATTTATTAAATATACACCTACTTGGCCACGTTCATTTATGCCAACAAGTCAGGGGCAAAGAAATTTAATTGCAAAAATGAAATTAATTCCGGTACAGGAGTTAATTAAGGATAAAAGTTTATTATTAATTGATGATTCCATTGTAAGAGGAACACAATTAGGAGAAACTACAGAATTCTTGTATGAAAGTGGTGCTAAGGAAGTTCATGTTAGACCGGCATGTCCACCATTATTATATGGATGTAAATTCTTGAACTTTTCACGTTCTAGTTCAGAAATGGATTTAATTACTAGAAGAATTATTCAAAAATTAGAAGGTGGCGAAGTTACTGATGAAGTATTAAAAGAATACGTAGATCCTGATGGTGATAAATATAAAAAGATGTGTGATGAAATTTGTAATCAGTTGAAATTTACATCATTAAGATTTCATCGTATAGATGATATGATATCAGCAATAGGTATTGAACCTTGTAAGTTATGTACATATTGCTGGAATGGTAAAGAATAATAGGTACATATATGAATGAGAATAAGATATTAAATAATTATGGATGCCAACTTTTTGATGATGAGGTAATGAGAAGTCGTTTACCAAATTCAACATATCGTGCATATAAAGAATCAATTGAAAAAGGAGAACCTTTATCTAAAGAAACAGCTACAGTCATTGCAAATGCAATGAAAGTATGGGCAATTGATAAAGGAGCAACCCATTTTACTCATTGGTTTACACCAATGACTGGATTATCTGCAGAAAAACATGATTCTTTTTTAGAGATAAGAGATGACAAACCAGTTTTAGAGTTTAGTGGAAAGACTTTAAGAAAAGGAGAATCTGATGCTTCTTCTTTTCCTTCAGGTGGATTAAGAGCAACTTTTGAAGCAAGAGGATATACAGCATGGGATTGTACTTCTCCAGCTTTTGTCAAGGATGGATCATTATATATTCCTACTGTTTTCTGTTCTTATAATGGAGAAGCTCTTGATAAAAAAACACCTTTATTAAAATCATGTGATGTATTATCAAAAGCAGTTGTTGATTTAATGCCTTTATTAGGAGTTAATGATGTAAAATATGCTAAAGCTTATGTAGGAGCTGAACAAGAATACTTTTTAGTTGCTGATGAATATTATCAAAAAAGAATAGATTTAAAACTAACAGGACGTACTTTATTTGGAGCTAAAGCACCAAAAGGACAAGAATTAGAAGATCATTATTTTGGTAGCTTAAAACGTAAAGTAGCTGCATTTATGAAAGAATTAGATGAAGAATTATGGAAATATGGTATTCCATCTAAGACTAAACATAACGAAGCTGCACCTGCTCAACATGAAGTTGCCTGTATTTATAGAGAAGTCAATATTACAACTGATAATAATCATTTATTAATGCAGTTAATGCAGGATATCGCAAAAAAACATGGTTTAAGATGCTTATTGCATGAAAAACCATTTGCTGGAGTTAATGGTTCTGGTAAACATAATAACTGGTCAGTTGTAACTGATACAGGATTAAATTTATTTAATCCTGGTAAAGATCCAGCTAATAATTTACCTTTTATTGCAACATTAGCATGTTTAGTTAAAGGTGTAGATGAATTTGCCGATTTACTTAGAATGACTGTTGCTAGTGCAGGTAATGATCATCGTTTAGGTGCTAATGAAGCACCTCCAGCGATCATCTCTATGTATTTAGGTGAAGATATTAATCGTGTTATTCATTCTATTTTAAATGAGGAAGAATTAGCAGAAGTAGATAGAATCCGATTTAAAACTGGTGTTTCTGTTGTTCCTGATTTTTCTAAAGATAATACTGATCGTAATAGAACTTCTCCTTTTGCCTTAACTGGTAATAAATTTGAATTTAGAGCAGTTGGTTCTTCCCAATCTATTGCTGGTTCAAATACAATGTTGAATTCTATTTTAGCTTATGAAATGAATGCAATGATCAATGAAATTCAAAAAGGTAAAAAACCTATGAATGTCATTAAAGAGTTCTTTAGTAGTCATATGAGAATAATCTTTGATGGTGATGGATATTCAAAAGTATGGGAAGAAGAAGCCAAAAGAAGAGGACTTGCTAATCATAAAGATTCAGTAGAAGCTATTAAACATTTAATAGATGATAAAAATATTAAGATGCTTACGGATTTAGGAGTATATAGTAAAAATGAATTATATTCTCGTTATGAAATCTTATTAGAAAGTTATACAAAAACAATCCATGTAGAAGCATTAACATCTTTAAGAATGGCTAAAAATGAAATTTATCCTGCTATTATCAAGTACATTCAAAATCTTGCTAGAACATCAAATGAATTAACAAATGCTTCAATAGATAATCATTTTATTAAAGAAGATCTCATCTCATTAACAGATTTAGCTTCAAAAATGAGATTAGCTGTTATATCATTAGAAGATGCTATTGAACATTTTGACCATTGTACAGATGATATTTTATCAAAAGCTATTATGGCTAGAGATGAGATTGTGGTAAGTATGAATGAATTAAGAACGATTGTTGATAAAACGGAAACTCAGGTAGATGCCAATATATGGCCAATACCAGATTATATAGATTTAATGTTTGGAATATAAAAAGCATAAAGCGATTAGCTTTATGTTTTTTTGTATGTCAAAATTTTTGGTCTATATTTTTTTTATATAAATATAGTATATAGAGGTGGAACGATGAGTAATATTAGAGAAATCTATACAAAAGCGATTGTTGCGAAAGGAAAGAAATTATCTAAGAATTCTTATACTTTTTCTTTGTCGGATAATCCTACATCAGTTTTAGGATGCTGGTTAACAAATCATCATTTTGAAGCTTCTATTAAACAAGGAGTTCCTAAAATTGTAGGAACCTATGATGTTCATATCTGGTATAGTTATAATGACGAATTATCTTCAAAAGTTGAAAAAAAACAAGTCACTTATATTGATGAAATGCAGGTTGTAAAAAAAGAACAGCGAGAATTTGAATCAACAGATTGCTTAAAAGCAAGATGTTTAGGAAAACCCAAATGTTTAAATGCTTATTTAAGAAATAATGAAGTCGTATGTGAGGTAGAAAAAGAAATGCAGATAGAAATTAGTGGTGAAACATGTATTAAAGTAGAAGTAAAGAATGAAGATGAGATTTGGGATGATCTTGAAGATATTCAAGTCAATCCAGATTTTATTAAGTAAAACGAACAATGTTCGTTTTTTTTCTTTTTTTTTGAGGTGATTTATGTCATAATATTGAGGAAAGTGAGTGATAATTATGGCAAATGTCTATGAAGAAGCATTAGAACTACATGAAAAAGCAAAAGGAAAATTAGGAGTATCACTTAGAGTTGATGTCGAAACAAAGAAAGATTTATCATTAGCATATACTCCAGGAGTTGCCGAACCATGTAGAAAGATTCATCAAAATAAAAATGATGTATATAAATATACTTGGAAAGGAAACAGTGTAGCTGTTGTTAGTGATGGGACTGCTGTTTTAGGTTTAGGAGATATAGGTCCTGAAGCTGCAATGCCGGTTATGGAAGGAAAATCTATTTTATTTAAAAGATTTGCGGATATTGATGCTGTTCCTATCTGTTTAGATACTAAAGATCCAAAAGAAATTATAAATATTGTAAAAGCTATTGCTCCTACATTTGGTGGTATTAATTTAGAAGATATTAGTGCTCCTAGATGTGTTGAAATCGAAAGAACTTTAAAGAAAGAATTAGATATTCCAGTATTCCATGATGATCAGCATGGAACTGCAATAGTAGTAACTGCTGGTTTAATTAATGCTTTAAAAGTTGTTGGTAAAAAAATTGAAGATATTACTGTTGTTGTTAGTGGTACTGGAGCTGCTGGTTCTTCAATTATTAAAATGATTCATGATTTAGGAGTTAAAGAAATCTATGGATTTAATATTAATGGTATTGTGTTAAAAGAAGATTATGATCAATATGATTTCTTAACACAAGAATTATCTTTAATCACAAATAGTCAAAATAAACGTATGACTATGAAAGAAGCTATGTTAGAAGCAGATGTATTTATTGGTGTTTCTGCTCCAGGTTTATTAACGCAAGAAATGGTAAAAAGCATGAAAGAAAAACCAATTGTTTTTGCGATGGCTAATCCAGAACCTGAAATTAAATATGATGATGCGATAGAAGCTGGTGTAGCAGTTATGGGTACAGGACGTAGTGATTATCCTAACCAGATTAATAATTTATTAGCTTTCCCAGGTTTATTTAGAGGGGCTTTAGATGTTAAGGCAACTAAGATTACAGAAGAGATGAAATTAGCTGCAGCGTATGGTTTAGCTTCTTTAGTGGATGAAAAAGAATTAAATGATAAATATATCATCCCTGATGCAACTGACCCTAGAGTGGCTAAAATAGTGGCTAAAGCAGTAGGTGAAAAAGCAATAGAACAAGGAGTTATTCATAAATAACTCTTTTTCTTTATTTTATTCCTTATTTTAGATACAATAAGAATGGAGGGATTTTAATGAAGGAAAAAATGAGAAAAGCTTTTGTGAAAGCTGAAGGTGGTTTATTTAACACAGTAGAAAAAGCTGATGTAGGTAGTAATTATACACAATTAGGTGAAATGGGAGTAGATTTAATGGGATGGGCAGATCCTTTTGCTCCAGATTTTTCTTTACCAGATCATATATTAGAAGCAACAATGAAAGCTTTACAATCTAATGTTTCAGTTCACTATACTGCTCCAATAGGTAACGAAGAATTAAAGAAAGTTATTGCTAAAAAACTAAAAGAAAAAAATCATTTAGATGTTGACCCGTTAAGAAATATATTAATTACTCCTGGTAGTGATAGTGGTTTATATTACGCTATGTTATCATGTTTAAATGAAGGAGATGAAGTCATTATACCAACTCCTTGCTATCCAAATAATATTCAAAATATTGATTTAATCGGAGCTAAAAGTGTATATGTAGAATTAAAAGCTGAAAATGAATATCAGTTAGATATAAATGATTTTAAAACAGCATTAACCTCTAAAACAAAGATGGTTGTTTTAACGCATCCAAATAATCCAACAACAACTGTATTTAATAAAAAATCATTAATAGAACTATCACAGTTTATTATTGATAATGATTTGATTTTAGTTGTTGATATGGCATTTGAAGACTTTACTTTTGAAAATGAACTTATAACTCCAGCATCATTACCTGGTATGTGGGAAAGAACGATTACAGTATTTTCAACTTCTAAAGGAATGGGCTTAAGTGGTTATCGAGTTGGTTATATTGTTACTAATGATGTATTTATGGATGCTTATTATGGTTGTGCTGTTTCTATTTTAGGAGCTACTAATACAGTGAGTCAGTTAGCTGTTATTGCGGCATTTAAGGATTCTTCTTTTATGGAAAGTTTTCATCAGGCATTTGATATAAGACGTAAAAAGGCATATGAAATATTTAATTCTATTCCTAATGTTTCAATGAAATTAAGTGAATCTGGTTTTCTAGGATGGGTAGATGTTTCTAAGTTAGGCTCATCTACTGATATTGTTTCTTATTTGATTAAAGAAGCTAAAGTATGTGTTAATGATGGTATAAATTATGGAAAAGGTGGCGAAGGTCATTTTAGAATAGTCTTAGGAGTTTATGAAGATAATGAAAAAGTATTTGATGCTTTATATCGTATCAAAGATGCTTTGATAAAGTATCAGAACTTATAGTTATTTGACAAAAGATTGTAATGATTATAAAATATAATTATCGATAGGAGAATTATAATGAAAAACTTAGTAATAACTGATAAAGATATTTCAACTGAATTATTTAGTAATTCTGTTGTCGTTAATTTAAATAATATTCATTATTGTACTTGTACAGGCGGTTTAGAATGTTTTAAAAAAAATGGTGATTGTTATTTTCATGATGATATGCGATTGATATCGAGATGGATGAATGATTGTCAATTGATTATCTTTGTTACAAAAGTGAAATATGGTTGTTTTGACATTCCTTTTAAACGTATGTTAGAAAGATTGATTGTTAATTTTGAACCTTTTTATAG
This sequence comes from Bacilli bacterium, assembly GCA_036308445.1. GTDB lineage: Bacteria > Bacillota_I > Bacilli_A > Erysipelotrichales > Coprobacillaceae > MGBC113645. Next base: position 9,032 of record JAXJVS010000072.1, read on the forward strand.
TATTGTAGAAGGAGAATCTGCTCATCAAGGTGTAAGTCAATTAAAGAAAAGACTAATAGTTATTGGCTATGGTGATAATGATGATGAAGAAAAGGAAATCTTTAAAGATCTTGTAGAGGATTCATCAATAGGATTTATCTTTACTTCAATTCATACTTATTTTTGTTGTGAAGATGAATTAGAGGATACTTTACGTACTTTTGGAGGTGTTGATCATGTCTAAGATACTTTTAATAAGTTCTGGATTAAAACATACGGATGAGTTCGTAGAACCTTATATAAAACGTATTTGTTCTTATCTTCATAAACATAATGTAGTTGTTGATGTAAGAAATATGAAATCTTTTGATGAAAGAACATTTTTCTCTTATGATCAGGTTGTTTTTGTTTTTATGAATGCTTTAGATAGTGTCCCTTCTTCAACTTTAGAATTGTTTGAACGTATTTCTTTAACTGAAAAAAATTATCAGGAAATCTATGCAATGATTATTTGTGATGAATTTGAAATTGAAAAATGTGATCATTCTAAAAAGATTATTAAGAAATGGTGTGAAAAAGAGAATCTTTTATTTAAAGGTACTTTTCAGCTAGGTGCAGGACTAATCATCATGAAGTCATTAAGAAAATATACTGTAACAATGATGATTGAGAAGTTTGTTGATAAGATTATTAATCATCAGGAAGTATTTATGAGTTTAACAGCGTTTTCTTTGAATGGTTTTATTAAGGATGGTAATCGCTATTGGCGAAATGAAATGAAGAAAAAAAGAAAAGAAGTAAAAATGAATCAGAAATGATTCATTTTTTTATTTTTTATTACATATATTGATTTGTAAGAAGGAGGCATTTTATGCAAACTATAGATATATTAAAAGATATTGGAAAAAGGTGTGAGGGAGATGTTTATTTAGGGATTGTAGGGCCTGTAAGAGTAGGGAAATCCTCTTTTATTAAACGCTTTATGGAAGTCGCTGTTATTCCTTATATTGATGATATAGATGCTAAAAAAAGAGCCATAGATGAATTACCACAATCCGGTGAAGGGCGCATGATTATGACAGTAGAACCTAAGTTTGTTCCAAATCAGGCAGCTCATATTAAGATTGGTGAGAATTTAGGAGTTAATGTTCGTTTAGTAGATTGTGTAGGATATGTTATAGATGGGGCTAAAGGATATAAGGATGATAGTGGCATTCGTTATGTAAAAACCCCTTGGTATTTAGAATCTATTCCTTTTGATGAAGCGGCTAAGGTAGGGACTCAAAAAGTTATTCAGGATCATTCAACAATTGGTATTGTTGTAACATGTGATGGTAGTATTTGTGAAATTGATAAAGAGGATTATGTAAGTGTTACAGACGAAGTTATTAAAGAATTAAAAGATATTGGAAAACCATTTGTTATTGTTGTTAATAGTGTGAATCCTCAAGGAATAGAATGTCAGAAACTTGTTCAAAATCTCAAAGAAAAACATGATGTTCCAGTTATGGCTTTAAAAGTTAATGAAATGAATGAAATTGAAATTACTCATTTATTAAAAGAAGCTTTATATGAATTTCCAATTCATGAAGTAAAAATTGAAGTTCCTAGATGGATAGCATTAATGGATAATGGACATTGGTTAAAAACAACATTAGATGAAGCATTAGAAAAGTCAATATCACAGATACATCGATTTAAAGATGTGGAAAAAATAGCTTCAAGTATGAATGATTTTGATTTTATATCCAAAGCTTATTTATCTTCTTTAGATACATCATCATCCTCTGCTACCTTAAGAATTGTAGAGAAGAAAGGTTTATATAATGAAATATTAAATGAAATACTAGGACAAGAAAAATTTGATAGTGCTATGTTTTTAAAACAGATTCAAACGCTTATTCTACATGACAAGGAATATAACGCCTATAAAAATGCGATTTCAATGGTTAAACAAACTGGCTATGGCTATGCTTTACCAACAATGAATGAAATTGAATTAAGTCAACCAGAAGTTATTAAACAGGGTCCTAGGTATGGTATGAAACTCGTTTCTACAGCTTCTACGATTCATATGATTAAAGTAGATATAGAAAGTACTTTTGAACCAATTATTGGTTCAAAAGAACAGGCTGAAGCCTTTATTAACTATCTTCAAAGTCATGGTTCAGATAATAAAGAAGCTATTTTTGACTGTGATGTTTTTGGTCGAAAACTAGGAGATTTAATCAATGAAGGAATGCGTATGAAATTAGCAGCAATGCCCGAAAGCGCTACCTTAAAAGTACACGATATTTTGAGCAAAATTGTTAATAAAGGGAAGAGTAATGTTATTGCGATAGTTTTATAATTTTGGGTTGATTTTAATAGTTCTTAATGATATACTACCACTTAGATTTAAATAGGAGGCAGTGAAATGAACAAAAAAGAACTTGTTGATATTGTTTCAGAAAAGAGAGATTTAACTAAAAAAGACGCTGAAGCATTAGTAGATACAGTATTTGAAACTATGGTGGAAAGTATTTTAAATGGCGATAAAGTTCTTATATCTGGGTTTGGTACTTTCAAAGTAAACAGTAGAAAAGAAAGAAAAGGAGTAAGTCCTAAAACTAAGGAAACCATGATTATTCCTGCAAGCAAAACTGTTTCATTCAAACCAAGTCATAGATTAAAAGATGCAATGAATTAATGCATCTTTTTTATTTAAAAAAGTTTAAACTTTGTTAATAAATAGGTTATACTATAGGTATGAGGTGATAAATATGTGGAGTTGGTATTTATATAGTAATCCATATTATATGATTGGAACTGTATTTGTTTTATTGGCATCATTACTAGCAATCTATGCTCAAGGGAAAGTGACATCTAATTATTCTAAATATCGAAAAATTATGAATCATCGTATGTTAACTGGGGCACAGGTGGCAAGAGATATATTAAATAAAAATGGTTTATCAAATGTAGAAATTAGAAGAGTCAATGGTCAATTATCTGATCATTATAATCCATCTGATAATACTGTCAATTTATCTGCTGAGATTTATGATGGAACTTCTATAGCAGCTGTTGCAGTAGCTGCTCATGAATGTGGTCATGCTATTCAGCATAAAGAAGGTTATAGAGCAATTGTAGTGAGAAATATTATTCTTCCTTTTGCTAATATTGGACAATATTTAGGTTGGGTAGCAATCATGATCGGATTAGCCTTAGGCCATACAAATATAGCCTGGATAGGTTTTATTTTAATGCTAGGTATCTTAGCATTTCAGTTAGTAACATTACCAGTAGAATTTAATGCATCTTCTCGTGCATTAACAATATTAAATCAATATTATTTAGATCCAGATGAATATAATGGAGCTAAAAATATGCTTTCTGCAGCTGCTTTAACTTATGTTGCAGCGATGATTTCTACGTTAATGAGTATGCTTAGAATCTTTTTAATCATTTTTGGTAATTCAAGAGACAATAGACGATAATATATCGTCTTTTTTTTGCATTCTTTATTTATTTAGAGTATAATGATTAAGCGAGGTGAGAGACAATGGGTAAATATAAATTTAAGATTACTGTTTTTTTATTAGTTATATTACTATTTGTAACAGTATTTTATATGGCTTTTGTTCATGTTCCTTATTATCAATATCATAATAATCTAATTATGATTAGAAATGAAATTTGTGAAACTAACAATTATCAATATGATGATTATTTTTATGCACATCATGGTAATGATGTTTATTATATAATAAGAATAAAAATGAATAATGAACAGTATTATGTTGCTTATAATACTGATAAACAATTAGTTTCTAGTTTAAAAGCTCCTTTCGCAAGTGAAGAAGAAGTTATGAAAGCAATTGAAGAAAAATACCAGACAAAGATTGAGAAACTAGAAGTTGGATATGAAAATAATAAATTTGTATATTATGTAAAGATTCAGACGGATACAAAACTAACTTATGTTTATTATTCGTTAGAAACAGGAGATTTTTTGAAAGCATATTATATTGAGGATTAAGTATGGATGAATTGATGAATTATAATTGTATTAACTTTTCTAAATTATTGTTAATAAAGGCTAAAGAATTAAAGATTAATGATTTACAGTCACATTTACTTTTGATTATTATGACTATGCAGGATTTAAATATTAGACCAATTAATCCTCAGACAATATCTAAATTATCTTCATTATCTTTAAAACAAATTGATGAGATATTATTATCTTTGTTAGATATGCATATTATTGATAGAAAACAAGGAAAGTTGGATTTGTCACCTTTATATCAATATCTTTTAAAAGAAGAAGTACAAAAAGAACAAGCAGTAGATCTGGTTTCAATCTTTGAAGATGCTTTTGGCAGAAGTTTGAGTCAAAGAGAATTAGAGATCATTAATTCTTTTAAAAGAGCGGGATATCATGATGAGATGATTGTAGATGCTTTAAATGAGGCTGTGAAATCAGGAGTGATTAATTTTAGATATATTGAAAAGATATTAGAAAATTGGTCTAGATATGGTGTTAATAAAAGATTTGTAAGAGAAAAGAATAAGGAAGAAGATAATATTTCTCAACAGATTAAAGATTATAATTGGTGGGATAATCATGATTAAAAAGAAACAGGATAGAATATTAGATGAATTAGATAGATTATTTCCAGATGCAAGATGTGAATTAGAACATAATAATGAGCTAGAATTATTGATTGCAGTTATGCTTTCTGCTCAGACAACAGATGCTAGTGTTAATAAACTAACAAAGAATTTATTTTCTAAATATAAAAGTGTAGAAGATTATGCGCATGCTGATATTAAACAATTAGAAGCTGATCTTAAAACAATAGGCTTATATCGAAATAAAGCGAAAAATGTTCATCTCATGGCTAATCAATTAATTGATAATTATAATGGTAAAGTTCCTAAAGATCATGAAGCTTTACAAACTTTACCAGGTGTAGGTAGAAAAACGGCTAATGTAGTCATGTCAGAGGCTTTTGGTTATCCGGCTATTGCAGTTGATACCCATGTAGAACGTATCTCAAAAAGGCTAGGATTTGCGAAAAAAGATGATTCTGTTTTAACGGTAGAAAAGAAACTTATGAAAACAATTCCTAAAGAGAGATGGATAAAAACACATCATCAGCTCATATTTTTTGGAAGATATCATTGCAAAGCAATGAATCCTAACTGTAAAGATTGTCGATTAATAGATATCTGTAAAGAAGAAAAAAGAAAAAAATATTTAGTAAAAGAAAAGAGTCAAAATTAATTTTGACTCTTTATTTTTTTATTGAGCAGGTGTAATTAACTCAGTATCAGCTATGTCTTTTGTTTCACCACCGCTATTTGTTTCAGTTGCTTTCACTCTATAAATAGTTGAAGCAGTTAAACTATTGAAAGTGAATGTTTTATTAGCAGTTGCAGTATAACTTGTAATTACAGTTCCCGAACTATTTAATAAATCAACCTTTACACTATTTCCACTAGGTACACTCACTTGTACCGAAATTGTATCAACTGCTGAAACACTAGCACTACAAGTTGCTCCAAAAGAAGTAACAACATTTAATTCCACATTGATCTTATTAGAAGTAGCAGAACCATTTTCCTGTCCATAATAACCAGTCACAGTATATTTTCCACCACTAGGCGTATAATTCAATGTTGCTTTATTTGTATTCAATTTTTCTGTATGTACGACCTTACCACTACTATCTTTAACTTCTACAACATATACAACTTTACCATAAACTTGCTTAATATCTCCTAAATAAGGAAGAGAATAATTACCATACTTCTTAGTAGGGGTAGAATCTTGTGTCATGCTTACGGGATCATATTCAGTAAATTCAACATTAATCTTATTGTTTTCTAATATAGCATTGAATGAACTTAAATCATTTAAAGAAGAACCATTGACAGTCTTAGAAGGAGTGTTTCCTTTCTTAAACCATCCTGTTACAATTCTATCTTCAGGAACATTATTACCAGGTGATACATATGGATAAATACCACTAATACA
>JAXJVS010000073.1:0-2759 GCA_036308445.1 Bacilli bacterium
AAAATAAATAAGAACCATGGGACACATGGGGATAGCTCGTTGATACTTATAACGTCAGTTATATTGAGCGAGAAGCTCCCGCTTCTATAAGCAAAGAGGGCATGTCACTAACTTCTCAATATCATTTAAAAAGAGGAAGTATTTTATACTATGCTGAATCTTTATTAAAAGCTAAAGAATTAGATGTAGAACCTATTGAATTTATTGGTAATGGAAATGCAGGATGGGAGAAAGAAAACAAGACAGAAGAAAATATATTAGTGAAAGCTTTTAGTCTTTCTGGTATTGCACATTGTACGAATACTATAGTTATGAATATTGTAAGAATTATTGTAGAAATATTATTTGTAGTTATATTGATAATAAGTGTTGTTTTAAAAAGGAAAAGACGCAATATATAAATATCATTAATAAATGAGGAATTTATGAGACTTTCTCATTAATATTAATCAAAAATTATAGTTTTTTTAATCTACATCATTGAATTGTTTTCAATTTTTGTGATTATAATGATAAATATCCATTCTTTTTTTTATAATATATTTTGTGTATACTATTATCAAAGGATGTGAAAGTTATGATACAGCCAAAACATTTAAAATTAGAAGTTAAAGGTGATTATCGTCTTATTGCTATTAGTGATATACATGGACATTTAGATAGATTTAAACAGTTATTAAAGAAAGTGAACTATAGACCTTCAGATTATTTGGTTATTCTTGGTGATTTTGTAGAGAAAGGTGATCAGGTTATTGATACAATTCATTTTGTTCAACATTTAGATAAGAATGATAGAGTCTTTGTTTTAGCAGGGAATTGTGAGTGGGCATTAGATGCATTACTTACGATACCAGAAATTGCTGGTGAAATTCCTAAATATCTAAAAAGAGTATCTGCAAACGGATGTATAAGAGATATCTATAATCGATATCATTTAGATGATGGTCATGAAACAATGTTAGGAGTACAAAAGAAAATTGCTGATGTATTACATAATGAATTAAAATATATTTCTCATTTACCTGTAACATTAAAATTTAATGATTTTTTGTTTGTACATGCTGGATTAGAACCAAGAAAAGATTATAAACATTGTGGATTGTCTTCAATGTTAGAGATGCAAAGATTTTTAGAATTAGGCCATTTATTGGATGAAACTGTTGTGGTAGGGCATTTACCAACTTCTAATTATAAAGAAGATAGAATTGATAATAGCGTTATTGTCGATATGGAAAAAAGAATTATTTGTATAGATGGTGGAACTGGTGTTAAGCCTATATCACAATTAAATGCTTTAATTATTGAATCTAAAAATGGTCATGTGAGCATAAATAGTGATTATGTACAAAAATTTCCTGAATATAAAGTAATTAAAGATTTTAGTAGTGATCAAAAAGGAATACATAAGATTTCTTTTCCAAATTTTGAAGTTGAAATCATACAAAAAGGAAAATCATTTAGTTTATGTAAACATTCAGCAACTCAAAATATTTTCCATATAAAGAATGAATTTCTATATGAAAGAGATAATAAAATATATTGTTTAGATGATTATACTGATTGTATTTTAAACGTTAATAAAGGAGAGATTGTTCAAGTGGCAGGAATATATGATGATTATGTTTATGCTATAAAGAATGGACAGGTTGGTTGGATAAAGTTAGATATATTAAATGTTTAACTTATAATATTCATTTCATTAAAAAATAGGAATTTTTAGAAATTCCTATTTTTTTGAATACTTTTTATTTTATAGAAAATAATAATAATGGTGATAAAAATGGAAAAAGAATGTATAGAAGAAATTTTAAAAGGAATAAATATGGGAATTTTGGGGATTGAACATGTAGAAGATAAGATTCAGGATAAGGGGTTAATAAAAGCCGTATTAAAACAAAAAAAAGAATATGAATCTTTGAAAAAAAGAATTTTAAAAAAGTATCCTCAAATAGAAGACAAAAAAGGAAACTTTATGGCTGAAACAATGTTAGAGATGAAAACAATGTTTGCAGATGATAGTGATATAGTTAAAATGTTGATGCAAGGATGTAATATGGCAGTTATCTCAATGACTGAAGTTATTCATAAATTAGACGTTGTAGACATGGAGTTAAGAACGATAGCTAATGATTTAGAAGATGTTTCTAAAAGATATGAAGAAGAATTAAAAAGATATTTATAAAAAATCTTAAAGGAATTTTTTTCCTTTAAGATTTTTTTATATTTTATAGTAAATATTAGTTCCTAGTGGATTGATTTCTTTTTTTGAACCATTTGTTCTTAATTCGAATATAGCACCTTTTTCCCAATTTACAAAGCCATAATCATTAAAAATTTCTAAATCTCCAGCGCCTAATGAAATTTTAAGACCATTAGAAAAAGTTACTTTTGTACTACTTGTACTTCTAATAACTTCAACAATTTTAATTCTTTCCTTTTTTTCTGCCATTTCTATTCCCTCTCAATATTTATTATCTCTTTAATAATATTCTATCAAAACTAGAAAAATACACAAGATTAAATAATAAAAAAATGAAATATCAAGATATAAAGTAAATATATAAATGATTTTGTTTAAAAGTGATATAGAAAATAGGGTTGAAAATAATAGTCAATGGCTTACAATGGAAATAGGTGAAGATGATGAATGATAAATTTTATAATTTAGATAAAGAAAAACAAATGAAAATTATTAATTCTGGTTTACAGCAATTTGGAATTCATGGTTTTAAAAATGCCAATTGTGATGATATTGCTAG
>JAXJVS010000074.1:0-3611 GCA_036308445.1 Bacilli bacterium
TGATGTCGTAGAGTTAAGAATAGATTTTTATCTGGATGTATTAGATAAAGAGAAGTTAGTCCATATATTAAAAGAATTAAGAGCTATTATTAGTCAGCCTATTTTATTAACATATCGTTCTTTAAAAGAAGGTGGGCAGATTCAATTAAGTGATGAACAATATAAATGGTTAATTGAAACAGTGTGTCAAAGTACATATATTGATTTAGTAGATATCGAGTTGATGAGTGGTAATTTATTAGTATATGAATTAGTTGAAATAGCTCATAAGTATAATATAAAGGTTGTTATGTCTAATCATGATTTTGAGGCTACTCCTAGTAATGAGGAAATGTGTGAAAGATTAGATAAAATGGAATTATTAAATGCTGATATATGCAAGATAGCTGTGATGCCTAATCATAAGTCTGATGTTATACGTTTATTAGAAGTAACACAAATCATGGATAGAAAACTTAATAGACCATTAATTACGATGTCTATGGGACAATTAGGTGTGATTAGTCGTATTGCAGGTGAAACTTTTGGTTCTGCACTTACATTTGCTTGTAATGAACTTGCGAGTGCACCAGGTCAGATTAATGTTAATGATATGAATTATATTCTAGAGGTTTTACATCATGATTAATTTAGATAAAGCGAAAAGAGCTTTTGATGACTATGTTGCTGATTATGATCCTCATATCGGTTTGATTCATTTAAAGATTGTTCATACATATGAAGTTATGAATGTTATGAAACAATTATGTCAATGGCTTCATTTAAATGAAGAGGATACTCAGCTAGCTTTATTCATTGGCTTGTTGCATGATTTAGGACGATTTGAGCAATATCGTATATATCAATGTTTTGAAGATTATAAAACTATTGATCATGCATTGTTTTCTAGTCAGTTATTATTTGAAGAAGGATTAATAAGAAAGTTTATTGATGATAGTCAATATGATAATATCATTAAGATTGCGATAGAACAGCATAATAAATATAAAATAGATGAAGGTATCGATGAGCGAACTTTATTATTTGTTCATTTGATTAGAGATGCAGATAAACTAGATAATTTTAGAGTTAAAGAAACAGAGACTATGGAAACATTATTTGATATTTCATTAGAAGAATTAGAAAATGAAATAATTACTGATAAAGTATATCATCAATTTATGAAAAATGAATTAATCTATGGACCAAATAGAGTTACTCATTTAGATATGTGGTTATCTTATATAGCTTTTATCTTTGATTTATATTTTCAAGAAAGTTATGCTTATATTGATAAAAATGATTGGATTGAAAGATCTTTTGAAAGAGTTCATCCCACAAATGAGAAAGTAAATAAAAAATATTTAGAGTTAAAAGAAACTATGAAAAAATATGTAAAGGAGATATTAGAGAGTGAGTAAGTATAATACAAAAAAAATTGTATATATGGCATTATTGAGTGCCATAGCAATAGTACTTCATTCTATTGAAGCAACCTTACCACTGCCTTTACCATTAGGAGTAAAGTTAGGATTTGCTAATATTATCTCATTAATAGTGATTGAGATATATGGTGCTAAAGAAATGTTTATTGTTAATATATTTAGAGTTGTTATTTCTGGGTTGATTACTGGAAGTATTATGAATTATCCATTTTTTATGAGCTGTGGAGGAGTAGCTTTAAGTAGCATTATGTTGGCTTTGATTACTAAGTTTACAAAGCTTCCTACTGTTTCTAAATCAATTATTTCAGCAATCTGTCATAATATTGGACAGTTAAGTGTATTAGCCTTTGTGATGAGTACAGTCGCAATTATGCCATATTTATTTATTATGTTTATTTCTTCTATACCTACAGGTATATTAACAGGATTATGTGCATTAGAAGTCTTAAGAAGAGTGAATAAGAATAAAATTAGTGATTGAGAAGGTTCATGTAATATAAACCTTCTTTTTCTTTTTAATAAAAAGTTAAGAAATAGATGAACTAAATCATAAGAATTATCCTTCATAATGATAAATGAAAGGAGAAATGATGAAAAAGAAAGTATTATATATTTCTCTGGTTTTCTTTGTTTTAAGCTTATATTATTTTATGAATATAGATAGAATACTTACAATTTTAAAGACGATGAATACTTTTATTAAAGATTTTTTATTTATTTTTTTAGTAGTCTTACAGATAGTCATGGCTTTTTTGCCTGGTGAACCTTTAGAATTAGCTGCAGGTTATATGTTTGTCTCGTTAAAAGGAATGGTTTTATGTTTGATTGGGTCATTGATAGGAACGATTATTGTTTATTATTTGTCTCATTTATTAAAAGAAAAGATTATAAAAGTATTTTGGAAAAAGGAGCATTTAAAAAAATACAATATATTATTAAAAATAAACATGGCATATTATTGATGTTTATATTATTCTTAATACCAGGAACACCGAAAGATGTTATGACTTATGGTGTAGGTTTTATGAATATAAAGTTATCACATTGGATATTATTGACGACAATTGGTAGAATACCAAGTATTATAACCTCTACATATATCGCGGATATGACAGCTAATCAACATTATAGTATTGCTTTTATTGTTTTGATGATAAGTGTTATATTGTTTGTGATTGGTAGTATCATATATTCAAAATTACCATGCTTAAAAGGGGAGTGTAAGAATAATGGAACATAAAATATTAGTTGTAGAAGATGAACAAGGAATTAGAGAAGCTATTGCGATATATCTTAAAAATCAGGGATATAAAGTATTAACAGCCCAAAATGGTAAAGAAGGATTAGATGTTATTACTGAAAATGATATTCATTTAGCTGTTGTTGATATTATGATGCCTATTATGGATGGTATTACAATGGTATTAAAAGTAAGAGAAAAGTATGATTTTCCAATTATTTTCTTGAGTGCAAAATCTGAAGATATAGATAAGATTACTGGTTTGAATATTGGTGCTGATGATTATATCACGAAACCATTTGGATCAATGGAATTAATTGCAAGAGTAAAGAGTCAGCTTAGAAGATATCAGCAGATATTAGACTTAAAAGGCAATAAAGAGATAAAGATAGATGAACATAAATTAGTAGTTGGTGGTTTAGAATTAGATCAATATAGTAAAGAAGTAAAAGTTGATGGTAGAAGTGTACAATTAAGACCTAAGGAATTTCAAATATTAGAAATGTTGATGAAATCTCCAGGTAGAGTCTATAGTGCTACTCAAATATATGAAAGTATCTGGAATGAAGAAGCAATTAATACAACAACAATTATGGTTCATGTAAGAAAGTTAAGAGAGAAGATTGAGATTAATCCTAAAGAACCTAAATATTTAAAGGTTGTATGGGGTGTAGGATATAAAATAGAGAAGGTGAATGAATGAAAAAGAAAGGTATATTTCTAACTATATTTATTATTTTATTGACAGTTATGAGTTTGATGATAACATCATTATTTAATGATGGAAAATTAGGTGTTATATCTTCTCAAGAGGAGATTTCAGATGGTTTAAATAATGAAGTAAGTTATTTTATTGTTTATTTAAGTCGTTTAGGAAATGATGATTATGAAGTTCTATCTTTTGAAAATACATCTTTATCACAAATTGATAGAGATATGATATTAAA
>JAXJVS010000075.1:0-4440 GCA_036308445.1 Bacilli bacterium
GTGCCTCAGATTGTTCCAATCAGAGGTGGTACTGATGGTGCTAGATTAACGCAAAAAGGTTTATTATGTCCTAATTTAGGAACAGGTGGTTTTAATGCTCATAGTGTTTATGAGTTTGTTTCTATTACTATGATGAAGAAAGGTGTAGAATTATTATTAAAACTTGTAAAAAATAACGTTGAAGTTCATATTTAGTTATTAAATCCATGTGATTATGGAAAAAAGAGGTGTATTTTATGAAATGTTTATTTATCATTAATCCTAGTTCAGGTACAAAACAAATTCACAAAAAGTTAGATAAAATCATGGGACAAATGATTTTAGAACAATTAGTGAATCATATAGATGTATTTTATACTAAGAAAAAAGATGATGCTTATCATTATGCATTAAATCTTAAAGAAAATGATTATGATTTTATTGTTAGTGTTGGTGGTGATGGAACTGTTAATGAAGTTATTGGTGGTCTAATAGAAAGTCAAAGTCATATTCCTCTAGCATTACTTCCTGCTGGAACTGTTAATGATTTTGCAAATCACTTTGCTTTACCACATACACCAAAAGCTTTTACACAGATGATAAAAGATATGATTATTCATAAAGTAGATGTAGGTAAAGTTAATAATCAATACTTTGCGAATGTTATTGCATGCGGAATGTTTAGTGATATTAGCTTTCAAGTAAGCAAAGAAGAGAAAACAAAATTTGGTCCTTTAGCCTACTATGCAACTGGAATCAGACAATTACCAAAACAATTATCAACCAACATGCATCTTCATATTATAACTGATCATGATGATTTCCATGAAGACGCTGCATTATTTATGATTACCAATACTTCACAAGTAGGTGGTATCAAAGGTATTACTCCTGAGGCTAGTACTGAAGATGGATTATTAGATTTATTGATTATCAAAAAATGTTCGCCAACTGATATGATTGCAGTGATTAAAGATTATACACTAAATGAGCATATTAATAGTCCATTTGTGAAATATGTACAATCTAGTCATATCAAAATAGAATGTGATGAAAATCTTATTTATGATATAGATGGCGAGGAAGGAACATCCTTCCCTATCGAAGTGTCTGTACAAAAACAAAAATTAAATCTCATTATTCCAACACAAAAAGATTAAGTGTTATCTACGCTTAATCTTTTTATTGTTCATTTTATTACTAGATAGCCAATTTTTCATGTCATTATAAAAAAGCAAGAGTTTTCACTCTTACTTTAATACTTCTTTATAAACTCTTAATACATTTTTATAGAATATTTTTTCTACTTCTTCTTTGCTGAATCCATGTTCATATAAAGCTTTTTCTAAAAGTGGCATATATGAACAATCTTTTAATTCTAGATTCTGTGGTATACCATCAAAATCACTACCTAACCCAATAACATCAATACCAGCTAAATCTCTAATATATTCAATATGTTTAACCATAGATTCAACCTTGGATAAAGCATTCTTTTCTTCATTATAATCTAAGAAATCTGCAGCAAAGTTAATTCCCATAACTCCTCCACGTTTTGCTAATTGAATAATCATATCATCACTCATATTACGAGCATGTGGACAGACACTTCTAGCATTAGAATGTGATGCTACAAAAGGTCCATTTGTATACTTTAAAACATCATAGAATCCGGCATCAGATAAATGAGAAACATCAATTATAACACCTAATCTTTCCATTTCTTCTACATATTTTTTACCAAATTCTGTTAAACCATTTTTATCATCATATTCATAATAGCCATGTTTATCCCCATTGACATCAAAGTTAGGATGACCTATACCATTATCAAAATTCCATGTTAGAGTAATCATTCTAACCCCTAAGCGATAATAATTTCTTAAATAAGATAAGTCATTACAAACAACTCCACCTTCTTCTAAAGTCAATAAAGCACTCATTTTATTATTATTGATAATATCATCATAACTATATACAACTTTAATCTTATCCTTATTCTTTTCTATCTCATTATAAAAAGTATCAATCATCTGTTGAACATGAGTCACAGGATTATCCACTGATTTAAGATGAGTAAACATCGCAAAATTTTGTATGAAATAATCTCCTTTTTCCATTTTTTCAATACTGATATTTAAATCATTACTACGTAATTCACAAATATTTCCTTCATGCTGTAATCTATTAATTTCATAGATTGTATCACAATGCATATCTGCAACTTTCATAAAACCCCTCCTAGAAGCTGATTTCCATATCTTTATATTTTTCTGTTAAAGACTTAGTATCATTTAACCATTCAATAGCTTCTTTTAATTCATCTTCTTCTACATCATCAATAATACCAAAAGAAGCAACTTGTACTACATCATAGATGCTTTGCCATAAAGAATCAAAAGACTGATCTTTCTCATCTGCTTTTTCACTTGTTTCATAAACATACATCTCATGAGCTATTTTTATTGCCTGCTCTTTATTATATTTCATATATATTCATCCTCTCTAAATTAATTCATAATACTTACAGCCATTATATATACCATCATTATCAATAGATGTTGTTACATAGGTTGCATGTTGTTTCAATATCTCATTTCCTTGTCCCATCGCAACTGAATATTTCGCTTCTTTGAACATAAACATATCATTCAAAGAATCACCAAAAGCTATATATTCCTTATTACCATAAATATCCATTAATATTTTAATACCACTAGCTTTAGATACTCCAGCAATCGTAATATCAGCATATGTAGACTCTCCTGGTAATACTGTCACTCCCTCTATATGTTTATATTCATCATATTGATATTTTAATGGTCCATATACAATCATAGCATCTACTTCTTCACCTTCATAGGACATTACTGGTGGAATCGCATTATTAAAATATTTCAATGAAGTTAAAGCATATTTATCGGGTTCTTTATTTAATTTTCTTTGTTTTGCTTTTATACAGGCTACCATATTTCTTTCATCTGCAATTTTTAATATTTCTCTTACTGCATCTTTATGCATTGTTGCATGATAGATTACTTCTCTATCTTTATTCATAACAACCTGTCCATTATTACAAACAAAACCATCCCAATCAATAATATCCATAACGCCAGTTTTCAATAATGAATCTCTACCTCTACCAGTAGCAATAACAATCTTATATCCATTTTCTTTTAATTTATTTAAAGCTAATAAAGTTGAATCAGCAACTTTATGCTCTACATTATCTCTTAAAGTTCCGTCAACATCAAAACATATCATTTCTTTCATATTCTCACCAAAAATATCTTATCACAATAAAAAGAAGCTTTCAACAAAGCTTCTTAAATACCTAATTCACTAATTTTATCTTCAATCATATCTAATGCTCTTTTTTCACCTTCTCCATCAGCAATAATTTCTAATTCAGCTTTTGTAGGAACACCTAATGAAAGAACACCCATCATTGATTTTAAGTTAACTTCTTTACTTCCATACTTTAAAATCAAATGGCATGGAAACTGCTTTACAAAATTAACCAACTCAGTTGCAGGAGTTGCATAAAGTCCTACAGGATCACTGACTCTAAACTTAAGACTACGCATATAACCTTCCTCCTTCTATACCTTTATTATACTCCTTTAAAATAAAAAACAAAAAGAAATAAGTCAAAATAAAAAAGAAATATCTACTTTATAGATACTTCTTTTTTATCAGCAAGTATAGAATCATAATTTTTAATCTTAAAATCTAAATAATTTAATGTTTCCTCTAATTCTTTTATTTTTAAAACTAATTCTTCTTTTTGAGAAATCAATATTTCTTTTCTCTCTATTATAGAATCTTCACCCTCATGAAATAAATCAACATATCTTTTTAATCTTTCAATGCTTAAACCAGCACTTCTCATACATTTAATAAACTGTATTCTTTTTAAATCTTTTTCTTGATAGTTTCTTATTCCAGCTTTTGTTCTTTCTACATTTTCTATTAAACCTATTTTCTCATAATATCTTAATGTATCAGCAGAAACATTAAACATCTCACTCACTTCTTTTATTGTCATACTATTACTCCTATATCTATTATTATTTTACTCTTCTACTTCTAGAATCATATAAAATTTCAAAAAAAGAAAGAGATTATTTCTCTTTCATCTGACTCACTACAGCTCTTCTTATATCCTCTAAATAATGTTCTCTTTTTTTCTTTAAAGAACTTTGAATAAATGGTTTTATATATGTTTTCTTTGCTTCTACATCTTCAACCATATCTAATTCCACTCCTTGAGTCGTTAAATGAAATAGTCCTACCCAATGTCCTTTAATATTTACATTCTCAAAATCTATCTCATATTTATTATTCTTATCTTTAGTAATAATTACAAACTCAGTTTCAATACCATCATTACAAACTTCCACAAATTTCCTATCATTAATAATCTTAATTTCTTTAATATCACTACGCCAGCTATAATTA
>JAXJVS010000076.1:0-36086 GCA_036308445.1 Bacilli bacterium
AATACGAACCAAGCAATACCTGCGATGTAATTATTAAATTCAGTGCTGATAATCTTAAGTAGAATGTAATAGGAGGTTAACATGAAACAAACATTAGAACTTTTTAAACAATTTTTAACTAAAGAAAAGATATTTATTATAGTATTTATATTTATACTTTTAAACATAAGTATGAATTATACATATAATCAATCAGTATACTCACAAGGATATATGGATTACTATCCAGATGCTCCCTTAGAATTTTTCTATTATATACAATTAACAGGAGTTAATCCCTTTGTCTTGATGATTTTAATGTTATTACTACCAAATCTAGTTTCCTATGATTTACTAGATTATTCACAAAATCATACTACTTATCTTATAGAAACAAGAATAGGAAAAAGAAAATATTATAAAGATACTTTTATCAAAAACATAATTTTAACCTATTTTACAATCCTTATCTTAGAAGTATCTTTACTTATTATCATACATTTCTTTTATGGAAAGATAGTATTTCAAGCTACAGTATATCCAGATCAATATCATACATTAACTCAAACAATTTGTAAGAATGAATTTTTAAATCTCTTGTTCTTTCTTATTTTTACTTCAGCTGGATATTCTTTACTATCTTCCTTGATATTTTCTATACAGGTATTTATTCCTCATAAGTATATCTATAGATGTTCAGGAGTCATTGTAGGAATTGCATTGGTTGTTGTACCAATACTATTAATGGGTTATTTCCCCATTGAAGATATAGCTGTATTATTTCAAATTAATCCACTTATTGCATTAGGAGTAGAATATGTTAGAGAAAACCCTTTTGGATTACCTAATATACTTCACTATTTCGCAACATTTACAATATATACAGTTATTTCATATATACTATATACATTGTTACTGAAATGGAGAGAAACTCATGATTAAAATGTATTTAAAAGCTTTAGACATAAAAATATTAGTTCTTATGTTATTAGCACTTATTGCTTCTCCTACTCTATGTGGTAAGAATACATATACAATTTGTTTGATATATTCACATTTTCTTACTATGTATATGAATAACTTATACCTTATGCTGATGTATCAGCAAGTAGATAGGATTAATTTATTAAATGATTCTATTATTACAAGAATAGGAGCCAATCGCTTTTATCTTTATAACTATCTAGAATTAATTATTGTAGGTATAGTCTATAATCTTATTATCTATATTAGTTATTATTTCTTTTTTGGGAGTATACCTCAAAATGACATTCAGTTAACCTTCTTTTTTATGATTCTAAATATCATTATAACAAGCATTGAAAACTCAATTATTTATCTGCAACTTGGAAAAAAGAAGAAATTTGCTTATTTGGCATTGCCAATAATCATAAATCTTCTTTTCCATCTTGCATTTACTCAAACTTTTTAAAAGGAGACTTATATGTTAAAAATAGAAAATCTAAAAAAATCTTATAAGAATTATATTGTTTTTGAACATCTTGATTTAACTGTTAATGATGGAGATTTAATCTATATTCATGGGATTAACGGTTCTGGTAAATCAACTTTATTTAAAATTATATGTGGTATTATTGAAGCCGATGAAGGTAAGGTTAATAAAGATAAAAACACATATATAGGTGCATTAATCGAAAATCCTGGTTTTATCGAAAATGAAACTATTCGCTTTAATCTTAAGTTTCTAGCTAGTTTAAAAAACAATTATAATGAAAAAAGAATAACAGAATTATGTACATTATTCCATCTTGATTATCAAAATAAGAATAAACTTAAAGAATATTCTTTAGGAATGCGACAAAAAGTAGGAATTATTCAAGCAATTATGGAAGATCAGAATGTTATTTTATTAGATGAACCTACTAGAGGTTTAGATGATGATTCAATAGAAGCTTTCTGTCAAATCATTACTGCATTAAATCAAGAAGGAAAAACAATTATCATAGCAGCCCATGATTATTTAAAACAATTACCATTTAATAAACATTATCATTTAAAGAACGGTTTATTAAAAGAAGAATGATATTATTTATCATAGGGATTATAATTCATCTTTTATTATTTAATGCATATGATGATATATCATTAATATCTGCTATTCTTTATCATTATTCAAAGTTAGATATTCGTTTTCTTATGAGTCTGCTTTTTTCAATATATTGGTTAAATGTATTATATAAATATGTATTTCAATACCTAGATATAGATACATATATTCAAATAAGATTAAACTTCAAAGAAAAAATAAGGTTCTATATTCAAAGAACCTTATTATTCACTATTTTATATATCATATCTCAATTTATTATCGTTTTATATATAGAT
Source organism: Bacilli bacterium (assembly GCA_036308445.1). GTDB lineage: Bacteria > Bacillota_I > Bacilli_A > Erysipelotrichales > Coprobacillaceae > MGBC113645. Next base: position 2,326 of record JAXJVS010000076.1, read on the forward strand.
ATATATCCATGGTTAGATATCTTTTATAATCTTCTCATGTATTATATCTGTATTCTCATCGCTTATCTTTCCTGGCACAAAAAAGATTATATTTTTGTTGTTATGCTAATAACACTAATTATATTAAAATTATTATAGAGAGTTCTATCATAAGAACTCTCTTATTTCTTTTAAAGAATGAACCTCATAATCAATTTTTAAATCAGTCTTTTTATTTTTTAGATTAACCCAACAAGTTTTTATCCCAGCATTTATTCCTCCTACTATATCCGCCTCTAAAGAATCACCTATAATCATAATTTCATCTCTTTGACACGATAAATGATCAATACAATAATCAAAAAATTCTTTCTGCGGTTTAGGATAACCTATTTCATCTGATACAAACATACCCTGAAAATAATCATATAATCCTGATTGTTTTAAACGATATTCCTGTCCTGTTGCAATTCCATTGCTAGCAACAAAAACATTATATTTAGTAGACAAATATTCCATTAATTCTTTTGCCCCATCAATGAGAACATATTGTTGTTTTAATTGACTTTGAAAAATATCATCAAATCCTACTGGATTTATATTTATCTTTTCTTCTTTAAACAAAATTTCCCATCTTATATTCATTAATATCTTTTTTTCTATCTTCCCTTCTGCATAATCTCTCCATAATTGATTATTCAGCTGAGTAAACTTATAAAAAAAATCATCACTCATTATCCATCCACATAATAATAAAGCACTTTGAATAGCTTTATAAGAACATTGTTCAAAATCCATTAAAGTATCATCTATATCCATTAAAATAACTTTCATATCATTACCTCACTATCCCTAAGATAACAATATTTCATTAAAAGTCAAACATATTTCTTAATAAACTCACAAATCGTAGAATAATATAATTCAGGATTCACTGCAAAATTATTTGCATGACTACCTCCTTTAATGACTAGCTTTTCCTTAGGTCCACCAGCATTTTCATATAACTGATCCAACATACTAAAAGGAACAAACTCGTCATTATCACCATGAATAAATAAAATAGGAAGATTCGCATTCTTTACTTGTTCTAAGGGTGAAGCATCTTTAATACAATATCCCGCCCTTAAATAAGTCACTATCTCTGCCATAAACATCATTGATTTACTCCAGCCATACTCTTCATCCAAATGATAGTATAGAACATCCCATACATTTGTATAACCGCAATCTTCAATAATCGCTTTTACTTGTTTAGGAGGATTATCACCAGCAACATTCATCACAGTTGCTCCTCCCATAGAAATACCGTATAAAACAATTTGAGCCTGTTGATTTTTTTTAATAATCATATCTATCCAATCTAGTATATCAATATGATCTATCCATCCCATACCAATAAAATCACCCTCACTTTTACCATGACCTCTTAAATCAGGAATTAAAACATTATACCCTTCTTTAATCATCTTTTTAGCAGGTGCAACAACACTCGTAGCGTCTGATCTATAACCATGAACCATAATAATATAAACATCACTTTCATTATCGGCATAATATCCATTCAACTTTAAATCATCATAGCTTTGCATACTCACAACCTGGGTATTATCATCTAACCATTGTTGATTTTTGTTAATAGAATCTTGATTGACTTTAATTTTTTCACCAATATTTTTAGATGAGTGAGGATTTAATGTATAATCATATAAATAATTACCTACACAAAACAAAAAAGCCATAAAAACAATAAATACACTTAATACAAACATAAATATTTTTTTAAATATTTTTATCATTTTATCACCTTGTTTTATCATTGATTTCATTTTTGCATATAGTATATAATAAGAAAAGGAGGTATAAACATATGGCTTTTGTAGAAATTAATATTAAAGATTTAAATATAAACCCTTTTAAAGCAATTGGTACTGATTGGATGTTGATTACTGCTGGTAATGAAGAAAAAATCAATACTATGACAGCTTCATGGGGTGGTATGGGTGTTCTATGGGGAGATAATGTTGTTACTGCATATATCAGACCTCAAAGATATACAAAAAAATTTGTAGATGAACAAGAATGTTTTTCTTTAAGCTTTTTTGATGGTTATAAAAAAGAATTAGGCGTTTTAGGAACTGTTTCGGGTAAAGATCAAGATAAAATCAATGATGTTCATTTTACTCCTATCTTTTTAGATAATGTTCCTACGTTTAAAGAAGCAAAACTTGTATTTATCGTAGAAAAACTCTACGAAGATACAATTAAGCCAGAATTATTTAAAAATCAAGGCATCGATGAAAAATGGTATCCTCAAAAAGATTATCATACATTCTATATCGGAAAAGTTAAAAAAGTATATATAAATCAATAAAAAGGCATCTGCCTTTTTATTTTGGCTTGTTTTCTTATTTTTTATTATGTTTATTTCTTTATTCTAAGACCATATTATAATTGGTGATTATAAATGATTTTACAAACAATTATATTTTCTGTTAGTTCTCTTATTATCTTATTTATTCTAACAAAATTAATGGGATATCGACAAATAACTCAATTATCCATGTATGACTATATTATTGGTATTACAATTGGTAGTATTGCAGCTGAAATGGTTGTACTGACTGATTATAATGATGTTTTAAGACCTATTATTGGAATGTTTATATATTGTTTATTTACTATTCTTTTATCTGTTCTTTCTAGAAATTCTCTGAAGTTAAGACATTTTATTGAAGGAAATCCCCTTACTTTATATAAAGATGACAAGATTTTAAGTAAAAATCTTATTATTGCAAAAATGGATGTTAATGAATTATTAATGCAGTTAAGAATTCAAGGATATTTTGATTTAACTCAAATAGATACAATAATTTTAGAAACAAATGGTAGAATCTCTATTTTCCCTAAAACAAAATATCGTCCAACCATTGTAGATGACTTTAGTTTTAGATATCAAGAAGAAAAACCATTACTAGCTATAGTTATCAATGGACAATTATTAGAAAAACAACTATCAGTTATACATAAAGATAAAGAATGGTTATTAAAAGCATTAAAAGTCAAAGGTTATACCGATTATCAAAATTTAATTCTAGTCCTATATAATGATAGCAATATCTATGTATATGAAAAAGGAGCTGTCGCTTGACAACTCCTTATGATGCATGTTCTGTAAGTGATAAATACTCATTTCTTACATTATCATATAAAACATAGAATGGATAAGCAATATTATCGTTAGTTAACATTGCTTTAAAAGGAATATATGGTATTTTAGCACTTTTAAATATATCTAAAATAAGATTGATCTGTTCATCGCTCATACCGGCAAAGAAAAGAAAGCTATCTTCTGGGACATCTTTCCCACTTTCTTCGCTCTTTACAAATCCTGGAACATTTAATAAATATCCCATTGTTTCATGAATTTGATTATCTTTAATTTCAATAACTTTTACTCCTAATTGTTCCATAATAATACAAATAGGATTTTTAACTTCATCTCTCAAATGATAATACATTAAAATTTCATTCACTACTCTTCACTTCCTGTCTGATTTAAATCTTGTGTTTCTGTTTCCAACAATTCACCATCTATAATCTTATTAATATTTTCAGTTGCTTCATGTATTGCACTTTGATAAGGAATAACCACTGAAGCTAACCTATTACCTAATGAATAACATGGCTGTTTGCCTGTAGTTCCCTCAATCTGATAAGAATGAATCTCCCAGGATGGCATATGAGATAGCTGTAATTGAATCAAAGCATTAATTTCTTCACTACTCATATTTGTTTCAATACTTGAACTTACAGCAGCTAATACATCTGAAAAAGATGTTAAGATAGCTGGTGAACATACTTTATTTAACACTGCAGAAATCATTAATTGTTGATTTTGACCTCTCACAAATTCTCCTGCAACAAATGATTTTCGTTCTCTTACAAAAGCTAATGCCTCATGAGCATCAAACTCATTAATACCTGGATAAATAGTATACCCTTCTTTTGTATCAGGATTCTTAATTTTTGTTGTAAAAGAACCATCATCACTATATAAAGTACTATAAACAGGAACATCAATTGTAATTCCTCCTATAGCATCAATAATATTCATAAATGAAGTAAAATTCATTTTTACATAATAATTAATTTCTTCATCAAGCATATTTTCAAGAGTTGCAACACTCTCATCTAAACCATATACACCTGCATGAGTAAATTTATCATATTGACCATTTCTATTTAAAGGATAATATGTATCACGAGGAATACTAACCAATAAAACCTGATGGGTAGTAGGGTTAACTGCTACAAGCATATTAACATCAGAACGTGATATTGCTGATAACTCACCATATTCATCATTTCCACTAATATAAACTAAGAATGGTTTTTGAGTAACATCAACATTTTTTGCACCAACACTGCTTTCTTCTTTAGTAATTTGATAAACAACTCTTGTTTCATCATCAAAAGCATCATAATCAGTAGCAGCTAATTCTCTAAAAGCTTCATCTAAAATAATAGCATCAACTTCTTTGCTATATAAAGCATCTAATAATTTAGTAAAATCATCATAATCATGTTCAGAGATTTTACCTATATTTTTATTTATATCCGTTACTACATAATTCATACTTTCTTCATCAATAAAACTTATTAATCCAATATTTTTATCACTCAAAAACTTTTCATTATAAATTCCAGAATCTTGTAAAACAATAACTGAGATTGCTCTTGACTGAAATGTATTTTCACTCATCAGATCAACAACCTTACCAACCTGATATACATAATAAGAGCCTAATACTAAAACAAAACTTAATATCATGCCTAACATTTTAGTTATTAAAGAACGTTTACTACCAGGTTTCTTATAAAATATTAAAAAATATTCTCCAATAAACAACCCAGTTAAAACAGCAGCTACAATATAAATATACTCTTTTGGAATAGAACCAATATAAAACAAAACAAATACAAATAATATTGTTGCTATAGCTTGAATTATATAAACTATAACACTTGTTACCTTCTCTAGTCTACTCTTTTCTTCCCTCATCATTAACCCTCATTTCAATTTAAGAGTATCATATTTGTCGATAATTATCAATTTTTTTCCATATATCTATACTTTTTTTCAATGATGAGTAGATTTCTAAAAAATAAAAAGGCTCTAAAGAGCCTAATGCTGATGATAATTTGCTGATAGAAAAATCCTTTCTCTTAATTTTTATATTTCATCAACAATATTAGAATATACTTAAATCTAAAAAAAACAAAGAAAAATCATTCATCAAATAACGACATTAACTTACTCCATCATAAATACTACGTAATTCATTTACAAACTGAGAATGCTGTATTCGTAATTCTCTTAAGATAGGCATTAACTCTCCGCATAATTGAAAACGCATAGCATTTCTAATCAAACTTACTGCTCCTAAATGATAAGGAATCATTTCATTAATATAATTAATATTCACATCATCGCTAATTACAGCGTTAGACATATTCACAAACATATTTTCAATAATATAATTATATGCTCTATTGTAATTCACAATGTCTATATTAGGATTACTAATATTAGCACATCTAGTATAAATATGATTTAAATCTTCGATAGTGCGTGTATAAAAATCAATCATATTCTGGCCTAATTGTTCAATACCTGCATCATTACTATGGTTCAAAAGATTACTAGAAAAATCAATTCCTGCTCCACTTAACGCTATCATTTGTAAAATAAAACTTTGAGAGATATTATTATCTACATCAATTGAAGTCATTTCCAATATCATACTATCTAATATCTCATAGAATCGCTCTAAATACTCTTCCACATTTTCATTCAAATCCATAAAACCTTCCTCTCATATTAATATATGAAAAATAATACTTTACGTTAAACTTTTAATTTCCCCGCAAGCAATAATCATTCCTGGATTTCCTGATGGCTGAGTCTTAAAATCATCAGGATTATGATGAATAATTAAAGTTTTGCCAATAATATCTTCAACTATGAACTTATCAATCATCAATAATCCCCAACCGACACCTTTAGATGCAAATAATGGTGGTAAATCTCCCAAATGATAAGGATGCGCACAATCGTCAGGATTCAAATGTCCTTGAGGATCTTCACAACTTTCACCACTATGAATATGAAAAGCAAAAATCCCTCCTTCGCACTCTTTACCAATAGGCAAATTTTCAATTTGGTACAAAAACAATGTTTTATCATCATAATCATAAAAAGCAGCAGTTCCTTCGATTTCATTTTCACCATGAATCAGAGCATAAGCTTGAGGTCTTTCATTTACAACCTTACATAGTATCTGAGTTGTCATCTTTGTAGGTTTTATTCTCATTTTTATCACCAATTCATTATATGATAAGTTTTAAAAAAAAGTCCAAAAGCTATATTTATTCATCTAACATTTCAATATCAACACTTCTTACTTTTCCTGTTATAATAAAAACGATCTTCTTTATTTTGTATATTTATAATGTTATAAAATAGACTATAATAAAAACGAGGTGGTTATAATGAACGCAAATGAACTCTTAAATGAAGCTCATTCATTAAAAGAAAGAATCATTCAATATCGAAGATATTTACATCAAAATCCTGAAACAGGATTTCAACTAGACAATACTAAAAACTATGTAAAACAAGAATTAATCAAAATGGGATATGAACCTATAGAATGTGGTAAAGCTGGTTTATATGCATTAGCCGGAAAAAAAGAAGGCAAAACATTTTTGATACGTGGTGATATGGATGCTTTACCATTAAAAGAAGAAACTGATTTATCATTCAAATCAGAAAACAATAATATGCATGCTTGTGGCCATGATATGCATACTTCTATGTTATTAGGTGCTGCCCAGTTATTAAAAAATCACGAAGACGAAATTGCTGGTACAGTTAAATTCATGTTTCAGCCTGCTGAAGAAATCTTTGAAGGTAGCCAGGATATGATAGAAAACGGTATTTTAGATAACCCTAAAGTAGATGCTGCCCAAATGATACATGTTGCTTCTGCTGTACCTTTATCTGCTGGCACTGTTATTGTATGCAGTCCAGGTATTACTGCACCAGGAGCTGATTTATTTGAAATTGTTGTTCAGGGAAAAGGATGTCATGGTTCAATGCCTCATCTAGGTAAAGATCCTATCAACATCGCTAGTCATATTATTATTAATTTACAGGAAATAATTGCTAGAGAAGTTGCAATGGCTGATTCAGTTGCTCTTACTATTGGTTCAATTCATGGTGGCAGTGCTGCAAACATTATTCCTGATAGTGTTACTATCAGTGGAAGTCTACGTACTTATGATGAAGAGATACGTGCTAAAATCAAGCAAAGAATTACTGATATATGTGACTATACTGCTAAAACATTTCAATCCACTGCAACTGTCACTTATACGAGTGGATGTCCAGCATTTGATAATGATAAAGATTTATCTCAAGCTATTACTGAATACACCAAAGAACTTCTAGGTGATAAAGCATTATCGATGAATGATTTAGGTGGTGCATCTAAATCTGCTGGTTCAGAAGACTTTGCTTATATATCACAAAAAGTTCCAACAATTATGTTATCTCTTGCAGCTGGTGAAACTGCGAAAGGATATACTTATCCTCTACATCATCCTAGTGTTAGATTCGATGAAGCTGCTTTACCTATCGGTAGTGCTATTCATGCATATAATGCTATGCGTTGGCTAGAAGAAAATAAATAAACGATGAAGACTTAATGATTTCATCGTTTATTTATATAATCCTGGATTTCCATGAAAAACTTTGAAGTGTTCTTTTGATAAAGACAATTCATTGTTTATAAGTATTTCAAGTTCTTCTTTAGTTAATATTGAAAAACCTCTAAAACTATTAGTGCCATAAATTTTCCAGTCAGCCATTGCTTTTAATTTATCTATCTTTCTTATATCTTTATAATAGAATTCTTCAAACTCTATAATTAAATCATAAGTCTTTCTATCCTTTTTCGAAATCTTTTTTCTTAATATAAGATAAATAATTAAAATGAGAACTAATGTTATAAACATATATAACTGATTTTCCATACCTTATCTCCATGATAAAATAAAAACCAATACTATTAAGCATTGGTCATTTTTCAATTGGTGCCCAAGGCCGGACTCGAACCGGCACAGTATCGCTACCGACGGATTTTGAGTCCGTTGCGTCTACCAATTTCGCCACTTGGGCACTTTTATGTGCTCATTAATTATATTATGAATTAAGCACAATTGCAACAGATTTTTTAATAAAAATCACAATCTATGACATGATCATTATATATACCAATAGCCTGTAGATAACTATAAATAATTTTTGGTCCTACAAAAGTAAAACCTTTCTTCTTCAAATCTTTAGATATCTTAGTTGATAAATCATCTGATGCAGGAATATCCTTTTCATCAGTATAATGATGTTTAACTTGTTTATAATCTACAAATGACCAAATATACTCATCGAAACTCTTATACTCTTTTTGTACCTTTATAAATGCTTGTGCATTCTTTACTAAAGCATTCATCTTCCTTCTATTTCTAATTAGCCTAGAATCCTGTAATAGATCTTCTATCTTTTCTTCATCATATAATGCTATCTTATAATAATCAAAATCATCAATAGCTTCTTTATAAGCTTCTTCTTTCTTTAAAACAATTTCCCAGCTTAATCCTGCCTGTAATCCTTCTAAAATCAACATTTTAAATAATTGTTTCTCAGTATGTTCTTCTTTACCCCATATTTCATCATGATATTTAACTAATATATCAGAATAAGCCCACTTACATCTTTTCATTTCTATCACCAAATTCATTATATCATTATTTACATATTTCTAAAATCTTTTATAATAGGAAAAAAGGAGGAAATACAATGGATCCGATATTTTTAAATCGTATGAAAGATATATTGAAAAATGAGTATGATGATTTTATTGAAAGTTTAAATAAGCCTTCTTTAAAAGCCATATATTTAAACAATAAAAAAGAAAACATATTAAATTATTTAAATCTAAATTTTCTGACAAAGCATCCTATAGTAGATAATGGATATTATTTTGATTACGAAAACTATCCTCTAGGAAAATCACCATTCTTTTTAAGTGGTTTATATTACATTCAAGAACCTAGTGCTATGTTAGTTGCTGATGCATTAGATATTAAAGAAGATGATTATGTATTAGATATGTGTGCTGCCCCTGGGGGTAAAACTTGTGCCGTTGCAAATAAACTATCTCATGATGGTTTAATGATAGCTAATGATATACATCCTTTAAGAGCAAAAATTTTATCTGAGAATGTAGAAAGATTTGGTTTAGAAAATACTATTGTTACTAACTGTGATCCAATTATGTTTACTAAACAGTTAAAAGGCTTCTTTGATAAGATTATTTTAGATGCTCCTTGTAGTGGTGAAGGAATGTTTAGAAAAGATTATAAGGCTATTGATACATGGTCAATAGATAAAGTTAAAGAATGTGCATATATTCAAAAGAATTTAATTGCAGCTGCATATGAATTATTAGCCCCTAATGGAGAGATTATCTATTCTACATGTACCTATTCTAAAGAAGAAAATGAAGATATTATTAATTATGCTTTAGATAACTTTGATTTAACATTAGTTAATATTGAGAAAAGTCATGGTATGTCTGAAGGTATTGAAATGAAAGAGGTAGTAAGATTATATCCACATAAATATAATGGTGAAGGACATTTTATTGCTTTATTAAAAAAAGGGAATATAGGTACAACTCAAAAACCTCAACTATTAAAAAGCAATATAAATAAAGATAAACAAAAAATAGTCAATGATTTCTACTTACAAAACTTAAATAAAAAAGTACCTCAATACTTATTAGACAACAATAATCATATCTATGCTTTACAGCCACATTTTCCTAAACTAGAAAAAATAAGAGTATTAAGAAATGGTTTATATTTAGGAGAATGTAAAAAGAATTATTTTGTTCCTTCTTATTCTTTAGCGTTAACTCTTACTAAAGATGAAGTTAAAAGAAGCTATTCTTTTAAAGAAAATGATATAGAAGTCAAAAAATACATTAGTGGTGAAACTTTAGAAGGAAATCAACAAAAAGGATATGGTGTTATCTTTGTCGAAGAATATCCACTATCTTTCTATAAAGAGAGTAATAACCAAGTTAAAAATTTATTCCCAAAGGGGTTAAGACGATGAATAAACTAGATTTAGTTAAAGAAGCTTTATATCAAAATTTAGAAAGTAAATGCTTTGGTTATAAAAAGAAAAATGGATATGATCATTTATTCGGTGTAAGCAGTTTGTGTAGCTATCTTGCTGTTAAAAGAAATTTAGATATAGAATTAGCTGCTATCATTGGTATGCTCCATGATTATAGTACTTTTATAACTGGGACTTCTTTTGATCATGCTTATAGAAGTTCTACTATGGTTAAAGAATTATTAATAAGTTTAAATTTTGAAGAACATGATATAAATATTATTGTTGAAGCTATAAAGAATCATTCTGATAAAAACAAAGTTCATGATGAATATAGTGAATTGATTAAAGATGCTGATGTATTACATCAGTATTTTACTCAAAAAGATGCCATATTTAGTGATGATTACAATCATAGACTTATAAAATTATTATAATACTTTTTTATTATCGTATTTTAAATTTATCATTTTCTATGAAAACGCTTTAATTTCCTATATTATAACAAAAAGGAGGAAATTATATGGAAACATTCAATTTAGAAAAATATGGTATTGAAACAACAGGATCAATACTTAGAAATCAACCACCTGGTGCCTTGGTGGAAAAATCTTTATTAAAGGGTGAAGGTCGTTTAAGTCGCATGGGTGCCCTTTGTATTAATACCGGTGAACGTACAGGAAGATCTCCTAACGATAAATATATTGTGGATTCTCCAGCAATACATGATACGATTGCTTGGGGTAAAGTAAATAAACCTGTGTCTCCAGAAAAATTTGACATGGTTTATAATCAAATTATTAAACACTTCAAAGATAAAGATTTATACATATTTGATGGTTATGCAGGTGCTAACCCTAAATATTCATATGCTTTTAGAATTATTAATGAAAAAGCAAGTCAAAACTTATTTATTTCTAACTTGTTAATTAAACCTACTGCCCGTGAATTACAACATTTTCAGGAAGATTTTTTAATCTTAGTAGCCCCTGATTGCAAGATAAAAAAAGAAGTTGGTTTAAATAGTGATGTTGCAGTTATGATTGATTATGAAAGAAAAACTGTCTTGATTGCAGGTACTGGATATTCTGGTGAAATTAAGAAAAGTGTATTCTGTATTATGAACTATATGTTACCTTTAAAACATAATGTTTTTACTATGCATTGTTCTGCTAATATTGGAAGTAATGAAGATACAGCATTATTCTTTGGTTTATCTGGTACTGGGAAAACAACATTATCAGCTGATCCAAATCGTAAATTAATTGGTGATGATGAACATGGATGGTCAAGAACTTCTGTCTTTAACTTTGAAGGTGGATGTTATGCTAAATGTATAGGATTATCTAAGAAACATGAACCAGAAATCTGGAATGCTGTTAGATTTGGTGCAGTAGCTGAGAATGTTCAATTATTTGAAGATTCTCGTATTATTGATTTTAATGATGATTCAATCACTGAAAATACAAGAGTTGGTTATCCGTTAAGTTATATTGAAAATATTGAACCAAAAGGAGTTGCCCCAATTCCAAAAACAATATTTTTCTTAACTGCTGATGCCTTTGGCGTATTACCACCTATCTCTAAATTAGATAGAAATTCTGCAGCATATCACTTTGTTACTGGATATACAAGTAAACTAGCAGGTACTGAAGCAGGTGTTACTGAGCCTGAAGCTACTTTCTCTACATGCTTTGGTGAACCTTTCTTGCCATTAGATCCATTATTATATGCAAAACAATTCCAAAGAAGAGTTGAAAAAGCAGGGGCTAATGTATTCTTGATTAATACTGGATGGGTTGGCGGAAGCTACGGTGTTGGTAAACGTATTCCATTAAAATACACTCGTGCTATGATTAATGCTGCTATTAATGGAGATTTAGACTATGTAGCATATGAAACCGATCCTTTCTTTAACTTACATATTCCTAAGTTCTGTCCAAATATCCCTCAAGAATTATTAAATCCTAAAGATACTTGGCTAGATAAAGAAGAATATGATAAAACTGCTACTAAGTTAGTTAACATGTTTATTGAAAACTTTAAACAATATGATAACTTCCCAGAAGCAGTTGTAAAAGCAGGACCAATTCCTCAAAAATCAAATAGGGGTTAAGAATAAAAATCCCTTTCTTAATATCGTACTGACGGTTCTGTATACAGCATTTCAAAAGTTTATAGATTTGAAATCACCCAATGAATTAATAAATCTGAATTGTTTTAGTCTTTCATTGGTTAGTGTCTTAAGAATATAAAGCTATTGGCTATATGCCAATAGCTTTTGTTGTATTTGCTATTTCTTTATCTTGCTCTAACCACCTTCCTTCTTTTCTGCTATATAATCCTAATAATAATTATTACCATATTTAATATCTCATTTATTGATCAAAAGATAAAACTAATGAGTTAATACTTTTTATTATAATATTCAAATACTCATTTTGTTTCCTGATTGGATTATATATATTATACAAATCTTCTACGATTACTTTCTTCTTTATTAAAGGGTTAATGTCTCTTTTTAAAACTAATATTAAAAGTACCACTTTCAACAGCCTATTCTCTAATTTTCTTAAGCCATTTGTATTATGTCTGTTCACATATGCCGTTTTCTTTACACCATTTATGGACAGATGTTCCACTTTCACTACATTCCTTGATCTTCTGAATCCTTTGTTTCATTTTGATATCTTCATTAATTTTTTGAACATTTATAATCTCACCATCCTCCATATAGTAATTGGAGAATTCTAAAATGACTATAATTATGAATTGTGGTCATGCATATTTCTATACACTATTTCATTTTTCGGTTACGTAGAAAAGAAAAAAGAATAGTCATAAGACTATTCAATTATAGCTGTGTATGTAATCTGAATAACACTATCGTCTTCAAATATAAATTCTAAATTGCAGTTATCAGCTACCCAATATACAGAAGTATCACTATTTTCAGTATATCCTTCACCATAAGTAGTATATACATCATCCTTAACAGTTCCTAAAGAAATACCTTCCTTTGTTGAAACAGTATCATCTTTTAAGATTATAGAATATACATATTCTTTACCATCTGCACTATTTGTGTATGTTGTAATCTGATAAGATGCATATGTATAAACATTATCATCTTGTCCTTCAAATGCACAGCTAGGACTCGTGAATTTAGATTGAGGATCTCCTAATGCATTAGAAACTTCACTAAAATCCTGATTGACTGCAATACTTGTTCCATTAACTTCAAACACATATGCTTCTTTTTTATTATTAGCTTCAGTAGTTTCTCCACCACCACATCCTACTAACATCAAAGAAGTTAAAACTGCAATTAATAATTTTTTCATTTTTTATTTCTCCTTTAAGCTTTTAAGATATCCGTATTTTTCTAGTTCACTTAACTGCTGTAGTTTCATTTCTTCATAGAAATCAACTTTCTCATCCCATATTTTTTGACAGTCTTCATCATTTCGTTTGTCTTCAATTTTATATTTATCTTGTAATAATTTACCAAAGTATTGAGAAAGTTTTTCAGCTCCACTTAAATTTAGATGTAAACCAGCATCATAAGTATCAGTAGAAAAATCCAAACCAATTTCATCAATATAATCTAAAAAATTAATATAATATAAATCATTCTCATCAGCATATTCCACCATCTGCTGATCCCATTCATCATACCAATATGGATACAAACTTGGTGCTTTAATTAAAACTAACTCGATATCATTTTCTTTACATAACTTCGTCATCATATCTAAATATTTATAACTATTTTCACCAAATTCATAATTAGCTAGCTTATTTGCTTCTGGAATAGTTGTTACTGGTAGAACATCTGCTCTCATAATAAAACCATTATGAAACTGCTTTGGCTTTGTAGAAAATGCATATTGAAAATCATCTTCTGTTAATTCACTCCATCGTGTATGGTATCTAAGCAATGGGAATATGTAATCAATAATAGACTCATCTTCCATCATCGAAGCCAAAATATTATCCCATTTGCTCTTAGACCATTCCATACCATCAATACTCATACGATTATAAGCTTCATTTTGTGGCTTATCATATTTCATTGATAAGACATTAAACACAACTACATCAGGTTTCTCATACCTTAATGTATCTTCTAATAAGTAATAAGATTGCCAAATCAGCTGTTGCGCGCTACCACGTATATAGCTTGTTATACCATATTCCTGCCATAATGTTATTGGTGAAAAGTTTTCATAGACTTCACAATCACCAACAAATAAAACATCATGATCCTTGACTTCTTCATCATAATAACTTTCAATTAAGTTTCCTTCAATAACATCACTTATGTATTTAGGTATAAGTAATTGCTGTAAACCAAAAAACGTACCTATAATGAGACATACTGAAAGAATAATTAATACTATTTTTTTCTTCATAATATGTCCTCCTAAAATTGATTATATATAAATTGACTTGCATCATAACCAATGCTGTAAGCACCTAATAATATAATTGCAAATATCAATACATAATAAACACCAAAAGTTACTATTGTAGGTTTTCTTTCTATCATTTCTCTTACACTACCTTTATCTTTCAATAAACTTACTGTAATCATTAGGATCACACCAATGACAATAATAATATAATCTAATGAAGTTAAACCTAAATTCATTAACGCACCATTAACAATTTCAGAAACATTCCACTTTGTAAACATACTAAAAAACATACTAAATGATAATGGCACATCCCTATAACAATCTAATATTCTAAGACTACTCATTAATAAGAATGTTCTAATAATCTGGAATAATTTAAACCATTGTTTATTAGATACATTAAATCGAGAATGAAACCATTCATAAAAAGGTTTACACTCTTCACTTAAACAAATAACTAAACAGTTTAATAATCCCCAAACAATAAAGTTCCAGCTAGCACCATGCCAGATACCTGTCGCAAACCATACAATAAAACTTGATACATACACAGGAAACCTTTTACCAAATCCTTTTCCTAGATGTTGTCTTGACCAGCCAGAAAACTTCAGCATTCTAGGATTTACACTTAATGGATAAAAAATATAGTCTTTAAACCATGTTCCCATAGTTATATGCCATCTACGCCAATATTCTGCAATATCTTTAGAAAAATATGGTCGATCAAAGTTTTCTACAAGCCTGATGCCTAACATTTGAGAAATTCCGATAGTAATATCAATACCACCAGTAAAATCAGCATATAGTTCTATTCCATAATATATCATTCCTACTAATACAAAAATACCATCATAAGTTGCAGGATCGCCAATTAAAGTATTAACTGCTACAAGGATTCTATCAGCAATAACTAATTTCTTAAAATATCCCCATAAAACTCTCTGCAATCCAAAATTAACTTCTCTAAGATCAAAATCATGTTCCTGATACAATGTTTTAGATAAATCATTATAACGGCTGATTGGACCTTGAATTAACTGTGGAAAGAATGAAGTAAATAAAGATAATTTAAATATATTTTCTTGTACTTCACAAGTACCTCTATAAACATCAATAATATATCCCATAGTCTGAAAAGTATAAAATGATATTCCTAAAGGTAAAGCAATATTTACAAATGATAATGGCTGTCCATTAAATATACCAATAATCCCATTGATATTACCAATCATAAAATTAGTATACTTAACAACTGCTAATACGCCAAAATTAAACAATAAACATATTAATAATATATTCCATTGTTTCTTTTTCATTTTATTTTTATATTCTTTTTTATCTTGTCGAGATAATATTTCTTTCTTATCCTTAAGATATGTCTTTTGCTTATCTTTTAACTTCTTTAATTTCATACCGGCAATATAAGTAGAAATCGTTGTTGTTAAAAAATAAATCAAGTTATCAATACCACTAAAGGCATAAAAAACATAACTTCCAATCAATAATAATATCCATTGAAACTTCTTAGGAAGAAGATAATAAAGTAACATCAATATCAACACAAACAAGACAAACTGATAAGATGTAAAATACATATGAACTCCTATTCTTCTTCTAATCTTTCAATTAATGCATATAAAGATTTAGCCGAATTAAAGTTTTCTTCAGTTAATTCTTCTGCAGGAATTGCAACATCAAATACATTATTGACTTCCGCAACAATAGTCACAATATCAAAAGAATCTAGAATCTTATCATCAATTAATGTTGTACAAGTTTCATAATCTACATCATCATGTAAATCTTCTAAAATTTCTAATAATTCATCCATTTTTATTCCCCTTTTCTTTTAATAAATTTCTATCTATCTTACCATTAGGTGTTAAAGGCATTTCATCTAACTGTATAATCTTGTTAGGTAACATATATCTAGGCAATTTATCTTTTAAGATACCCTTCACTTCTTTCTTATCCTTTTCACCTACATAAAATAATACAATCTTTTCTTTCTCCTTATCATAAATACAACAAGCTGAAGTCATACCTTCAATCATATTCACATTTAATTCTATTTCTCCCATCTCAATACGATGTCCCATATGTTTAATCTGATAATCCTTTCTAGACACAAATATCAGGTTTCCATCTTTGTCTAATTTTGCTAGATCACCAGTTTTATAAATTGTCTCTGGATATGCATCATTCATGGGATTTTGTATAAAGGCTTCTTTGGTTTTTTCTTCATTCTTATAATATCCTAAAGTCACAGCAGTTCCTCTAATACAAATTTCTCCAACTTCACCATGTTTAGCTTCTTTATTATCTTCTGTTAATAATAAAATCTGAGTATTCTTAAAAGGTTTACCTATTGGAATAACATCATCCAATTCAAATTCTTTATTAACCTCATAATAACAACTCATACCGGTTGCTTCAGTAGGTCCATATAAATTTATAAATCTTGCATTCGGTAATACTCTTTTCCATTCATTATATTGTTTAATTGGAAAAACCTCACTACCAAATGCAATTGTATGTAAAGTTTCAGGAATAATTGTATTAAAAGTCTTAAATCCTGAGACTAAGGATAATGCCGATGCAACCCAACATATCGTATTAATTTTCTTTTCATTTAAGAAAGCAATTAACTTTGTTGGAAACATAAATAAATTCTTAGGAATTAAATATGCAGTTGCACCATATTTTAATGTTGGATACAATTCTTTTAAACAGGCATCAAAATATAAAGGAGATTGATTACCAAAAACAGTATTTTCATTCACTTGTAAAACTTGAGATAAGTTTTCTATATAATCAATAACACTTCGATGACAAGCCATAACTCCTTTCGGTACACCAGTAGAACCAGAAGTAAAAACGATATAAATTGGATCAATATCAATTTGTTGATTTCTTACATTCTGTAAAGCTAATATATCTTGATCTTCTTGAATCAATTCATCAAATAAACAGATTTCTCCTTCAAATCCCATTTGAATAGCTTTCTCTTTTGTTTTTTCATCACAAATCATAATCTTAGGATTTAAAGTCTTAAAAATTAATTCTATACGATATGTAGGCATTTCTTCATCAATAGGAACATAATAATTCCCAGAATAAATTACTCCATAAAACGCTGCAATTGCATTAGGATGCTTATTCATATAAACAACAACACTCTCTTTATAATATCCTTTATGAATAATTGAACTACCTATACTTCTTGAATAATTATAAACCTGTCCAAAAGTCAATCCATCTTTATCATTTGCATAAGCTATTTTATTTTCTACTTTATCTACTATATTTTCTAAATACTCTAAAACATTTGTTTGCATATTCTCACCTACTTAACTAAATATTTATATTCTTCTTTAATCATCATTCCACATTTTTTCAATGATATAGCACTCAATAACTCCATAGCATCTAAATAATAATTATCTAATCGATAATTCTTCTTTACTATCGATAATTCAGTACAGCCAAGGATTATAATCTCTGCCCCTAATCCTTTTAAATGATTACTAACTCTTTGAAAACAATTCATGTCTATTTTTTTACCTTTTTTTACATTATCATAGATAATATACATTACATCTTTTTGAAAAGAACAATCAGGTACAAAACATTGAATATCATATCTATTTAATTCTTTTTGAAATAATTGACTCACGATTGTACCATCAGTAGCCATAATTCCAACTTTAGAATAATTATTTCGTTGTAAAAAATTAGCTAATTCTTCTACCAAATGAACAATAGGTTTGCTCAAAGATTGAGATAAATCATCATGAAAATAATGGGCAGTTATACAAGGAATAGCAATCAAATCACATCCTTGATGAATTAATCCCTTACCAACTTCTATCATAGGTACAACTGGATTTTTATTTGACTGATTTAAAATAAATTGTGTACGATCAGGTATTGACGGACAACTATGAATAACAACTTCTAAATGTTCCTGATCACAGTTAACATCACTCATCTCAATTAATAATTCATAAAAATATGCAGTTGCAAGTGGACCTAAACCACCAATAATTCCCAACTTCACGATAAACTTCTCCTATCTCCTCTTTCATGGATAAAAACGGACTTTTCCATCCTACATTCTTAATGATTTTCTATATATTTTTTATGTTTTTATCAATATTTAATAGTGTATCACTCAGATGTCGAAAAGTCTACTTTTTTGTCAATTCTACATATTTTTCTACACCTTTTCTTCAAACAAAAAAAAGCCATTATGGCTTTTTCAATTTTTTCACTCTTTCTATTAATGATGGATGTGAATAAGTTAATTTTACTACTAATGGATGAGGTAGAACATCAGATAAGCTATTTTTAGTTAGTTTCTTTAAGATATTCGCTAATTCTATACCATATCCTTGTCCTGCAGCAAATTCATCAGCTTCATATTCACATTTTCTAGAAAGCTGACTAGCAGGAATATCTAACAAGAACATTAATGGAGAAATAAAATGACTCAATAAAATCATAATCATATAATAATTTAACTGATTAATACCGAAATCTCTATAAAGAGTAGGATCAATGACAACAACAATAAACAAGATAAAAAACAGAGTCATTTTAAAATAATTCATTAATTTTAATTGTTGATTATGATTATATACTGCATGCCCTAATTCATGAGAGAATACAGCTAATATCTCCTTATCACTATAATTTTTAAACATATTATCATCTATACATATTTCCTTTTCCTTATCTCCTAGACAAAAAGCATTAGCTCTTGTAGTACGTTTAGAAGCATCCATTATGTATACACCCTTAAGTTTAAATCCCTGCTTAGAGACCAAATCATAAATTTTATTCTTAAATTCGCCATCTTCTAAAGGAGTAAACTGATTATAAATTCTTAATATTCTCAAACCATTTTTTTGAATAATTGTAACAAACCCACCAATAACAATAAACAATACGACAAACCCATAAAAAGAAAACCATTTATAAAAATAATGAACAAATAATACAAGAATAATAATCATTAATATATCAATAACAAATTCCTTAACTGAATCACCAATAAAAGTCTTTATAGTTGTTTTATTCATACCAAACTTTTCTTCTATCTTAAAGATACGATAATACTCCTCAATCATCCCAACTAATGACTCAAAAACGTACATAACACAAATCATCCCCAAAGAGTTTAACAAAACATCCTGATCAAATAAAGAAGAAAGAAAACAATAAAACGGTGATAAAATAAGTATACAATCAAAAATAAAATGTATAACCAATTTAATCACTGCATAATTATCAGTCACATTTTCATATCTCATCCATTTGTTGTATTGATGTTTACTATAAAATCCTTTTAATTCATCTGGTAAACCTTTATCTCTCTGATTCTTATTTAAATATAGCTTTAAAAGTTTAACCATTAACATAATTAAACTCAATGTCACTAAAAATAACCTCATATATTATCACTACTCTCCTATTTAATATAAACATTATAACATATATCACCAAAACATACATTAAAAGAAAAAAGCTGATTCTAGTTATTTCTAACTTGAATCAGCTTATATTTTAAGCAGTAACTTTTAAAGTTGTACCATCTGGCCCTGGAGTTTCATTTAAATATTTAGCAACATCTGCTTTAATTTCCGCATTAGCGACAACACAACCTGAAACCTTAGTTACAGTTCCTTCAACTAATGCAGCAGCAAAACCAGCACATCCTGGATAACCGCATCCACCACAATTTGCACCTGGAAGTTTTTCAGTTACAACAGTAATACGTTCATCTTCTTCAACATGTAAATATTTATTAGCAAATCCTAACAATGCTCCTAGTACAGCTCCGATAGCAAGTAACGCTAAAACAGCATTAACATCCATTGTCTTTTTCCTCCTTCTTATGAGCAGTATTGTGTGAACAAGAAATATCATTACATCCACTACATCCACTCATTACCTCTTCACACCCTTCAGGTTTAGGTGTTTTTTTATTCAACAAATATGTTCCAATATAAACAGCAATCAATATTGCCATCCACACGAAAGCCCAAATACTCATTAAACAAGACCTGCGATTCCGGCAATAGCACATGCCATGATTCCAGCAGTAATTAATGCGATTGGAGTTCCTTTAAAGCTTTCAGGAACGTTAGCGATTTCTAATCTTTGTCTAATAGTTGCAAATACATAAATAACAATTGTAAAACCAATTGAAACAGAGAACCCTGCAACTGCTGATTCAATTAAATTATAACCAGCACTAATATTATCTAAAGCTACCCCTAATACAGCACAGTTTGTAGTAATTAATGGTAAATAAACACCCATTGCTTTATAAATAGCTGGACTTGTTTTCTTTAAGAACATTTCTACAAATTGTACTAAAGAAGCAATAACTAAGATAAAAGTAATTAAATCTAAGTAAGCAATTTCTAAAGGTACTAATACAAAATTATATATTAACCAAGTTACAATAGAAGCAACCACAATAACAAATGTGACTGCAACACCCATGCTTAATGCATTTTCAGGTTTTTTAGATACACCAAGTAAAGGACATACAGCATAGAACTTGCTTAATACAACGTTATTAACAAAAGTTAATCCAATAAATAAAGTAACTAATTCCATACTATTTTCCTCCTTCTTTCTTAGCTGCTTCTTTTGCTTTATTAGCTTTTCTTACATTTAATAATTGAATAAATGCAAGAATACATCCTAAAGTAATGAATGCACCTGCAGGTTGAGTAAATAATGATACAGCATAATCAGCAAAGATCTTAATATCAAAGATAACTTGAGTTGTATCAAAAGGATTTAATAAACTTACTCCACCAGTTCCAATTAACTCTCTAAAGAAAGACATAACTAAAACTGCAAATAAGTATCCTACACCCATACCTAAAGCATCAAATATAGAATCAATAACACCATTCTTAGAAGCAAAGCTTTCAGCCCTACCTAAGATAATACAGTTAACAACAATTAATGGAATGAATACTCCTAATGATTCATATAAAGCAGGAGTATATGCATTCATAATCATTTGCACACATTTAACCAATGTAGCAATAATAACAATAAATACAGGAATTCTGATTTCATCAGGAATAATATTTCTTAATAATGAAATAATAATATTACTCATAAGTAATACAGCTATAACAGCAACTCCCATACCAACAGCATTTGTAAGATTAGTCGTAATTGCTAGAGTAGAACATAGACCTAACAATAAGACAAATACTGGGTTTTCAACAAATAAACCACGTTTAAAAATATCAAACTTTTTCATCTACGTCCCCTCCTATTTATAGTTAGCTTCCCAGTGAGCTACAGCTTCACTAATACCATTAACTACGGCACTTGAAGAAATAGTAGCACCAGCAATAGTATCAATAGAATCACCAATATTCTTTCCTACGATACTATTAGTAAAATCAGCTTCAGCAACCTTAGAACCGAAACCGCTAGTTTCACCACTACAATCAATAACTTCATAACCTTTATAAGTTCCATCATTATCTAATGCAACTAAATATACGATTGGAGTACTAGCTCCACCATATCCTACCACACTACATTTATAAACATAACCAGTACCTACTGCTTCATAAACACCATTTAAAGAACTATAATCTGATAAATCAGTTGGTTCTAATGCTTTAAATTCAGCAGAAGGATAAATTTTAACTAAGTTTTCTTTTTCAGCTGCAATTGCTGCTTCAGAAATGATAGGTGCAGTAATATCATTAACAAATGATAAAGCTCCACCAGAAATTCCTGCAACAACAGCTAAAAATAGAGCCAATGTAATAATTTTCTTCATAACTTAACCTCCTATTTAGTAGCTGCAATTGCTTTCTTAATTGCAGATGTAATTCCTTTTGTAGTCATTGTACATCCAGTAGATGCATCAATACCATCAGCAGCTTCAAATTTAAATTCAGCATCTAAATAAGTATCATGGAATGCTTTAGCTGCATCAGTCATACCATTTCCTTCTATCATATCTTTACCGAAGTATTCAGTTTCACCTGAATATTCTAATACTTCTACACTCTTAACTGTTGAGCTTGCTTTATCAATAACAACTTTAATCTTCATTGGTTTTGTAGCATCAAAACCTTCAGCAGTCATTGTATAAGTATAAGTATCACCACTTACTGTTCTTTCCATTTGAGATACAGCAATAGCACCTTTAACAGCATTTAAGATACCTTTAGCTGTCATTGTACATCCAATAGAAGTATCAATACCATCTACATCTGATACTGCAAATTCACTATTTAAGACTTTATTATAGAATTCACCAGCAACACCATCAGTTTTCTTACCTTCAATTAAATCCAATCCGAAATATTCAGTTTCACCAGCATATTCTAATACTTTTACAGATTTAACAGTTTCACCATCAACAACAACTTCAACCTTTAATGGCTTAGTTTCATCAAATCCAGTTGTTTGCATAGTATATTTATTACCATCAATTGACAATATTGTCCAATTATAAGAATTAGCTTCTTCTTCAGCTTTCTTAGCAGCTTCTTCTTCAGCTTTCTTAGCAGCTTCTTCAGCAGCAATTCTAGCTTCTTCAACTTCATTTTTAATACTTACACCAACACCAGCAACACATCCGATTGCTAATGCTGCTATAATTGCAAGTACTGCACATTGTTTGCCGATTTTTTGATTTGTTCTTCCTAAAACGAAAGAATCAATTAATGGTGTTAACATATTCATCATTAAGATTGAGAATAATACACCTTCAGGATAATTCGCTTTCAAACGAATAATCATAGTTAAGAAACCAAGTCCAATACCAAAAATAATCTTTCCTAACGGACTTGTAGGCGAAGTCACTGGATCAGTAGCCATAATAATAGCACCAAATACAACCCCACCAATACATAAATGAGTTAATGCATAAGTTACTGGATTTAAACCATTAACTAACGCAAATGTAGCAGCTAATACTGCAACAGTTCCTAAATAAGCAACTGGAATTCTAGCATCAAATACACGTTTCCATGCTAAGAAAATACCAACTAATAGGATAATCCAGATACAAGTTTCACCTAAAGTACCACCATGATTACCTAAAATTAAATCTAATAAAGTATAGCTAAATGCTTCTCCGCCCATCCATGAAGTACCTGCTAACATAGTTGCAGGAGTAGCACCAGCAGCAGCATCAACACCAGTACCTAAAGTTGTAGTTAATTGCGAACCAAATGATAAATGAACAATAACACGTCCTACTAATGCAGGATTGAAAATGTTTTGTCCAAATCCACCATATACTAATTTCCCTAAGAAAATAGCACAGAATGAACCAATTGCTACAACATATAAAGGTGTACCAATAGGTAAAGTTAATGCAAAAATAATTGATGTAACAAGTGGGAATGATCCTTTAATATGCTCCACAATGTTACTCTTATGAATATAAGCCCATACAACTTCTGTAACTAAAGCAACAGCAACAGAAACAGCATAGATTAATAATGTTTTCATTAAATAATCACTACCATGATTTAACATAGCAGCTACTAAAGTATAAGCTACAATCACCAATAGCCCTACAGTTAAATAATTCATTATTTGAGTTGTAGAAAGCTTTTGTCTATAATTAGGTGACGTTCTTTGTAATGTAATCTTCATATAGTTTCCCCTTTCTACTTTTTCATTCTATTTGCTAATTGAACACGACGTTTACCTTTAGAAACCATATCAGTCACTTCAATCTTACTTGGACAAATATAAGTACACATACCACATTCAATGCAACGTTCTACTTCTAATTTTGCTAATAAATCTTTATCTGCTGCTTTTTCAGCTTGCATAATACGAACAGGCTGTAAATGAGCAGGACAATGTAATGTACATTCACCACATTTTAAACATGGTAAAGTATTTACTGGTTCTTTCTTTAATACAGTTAAAGCATTACTATATGGTGTGATAACGAATTTATCATTCATTACTGATTTTCCCATCATTGGTCCACCTGCAATAACCATACCATCACAATCATCATCAATGTATCCACCAATCTTTTCAATAATATAATCAACTGGTGTACCTACTGCAACTTCAACATTTTGAGGATTTTTAACCCCATTACCAGAAACAGTAACAACACGATGAGTAATCGCTTTACCTTCTCTCACTGCTTTAGAAAGTGAAATAGCTGTAGTACTGTTATTAACAATAACTCCTAATTCGCTAGGTAATTTATCATATTGTTTATTAAATACAGTTTCAACTAACACTCTTTCCCATCCCATTGGATAACGATCAGGCACTTCTCTAGGTTCAATGTTATCCCAGTTCTTAGCCTCTTCAACTAACATTTCCCATAAATCAGGTTTATGTTCCTTAATAGCAATAATTGCCTTTTGAGCACCTGCTGCTTTAATCAAATAGTTAACCCCATCAAATAATGCTTTAATATCTCTCTTCATAACTAAATGATCACAAGTTAAAAATGGTTCACATTCAACACCATTAATTAATATAGTATGAATATTTTGTGGATTAGAATATTTAATATAAGTTGGGAATCCAGATCCTCCTAATCCCATTAATCCCATTTCTTTAATAGCATTAAATACTTCTTCCTGAGTCATATTATCAGGATCAGCAATATCAATTGCTTTTACAGTCTTGTTAAGATGATCATTTTCAATAACAATATGATTTTGAACTCTCTTAGTCACATGCATACGTTTTTCAAATCCCTTAACAGTTCCTGAAACAGGCGAATAAATCGGTACATACATACTTTTTCTAGTCGCAAGTTTTTGACCAGCACAAACATAATCTCCTTCTTTGACATGAATATCAAAATCAGTAGCCGCTCCAATAACAAGCGGAATATATACAGTGTCTGGTGCCTCAATTGGTAAAATAGGTAAGTCTTTTGTTAAACCTTTTTGTCCGTTTAACTTTACTTTTCCTTTTCCAGATAAAATAAACATGTTTTCCCTCCATTCTTCGTTCACGTTATTATAACATTTTTTATCTAAAAATTAAACTGTATTATATAAACTTCTGTACAAAAATCTTTCATTATTACACAATTTTTACAATTATTCTACAATCCATTGGAAATAACTGTCAAAAGTCCAATCTACTATCATATATCTTGGTAAAAAATACTGATTATCATCTCTCGTCATATGTCTAAACTGATTATAACTGAAAGCAAGTTTCACATCATTCTCCATTAAAACTTTTTCTATTCCTTCAACACTTCGACCATAAGGAAAAGCAAAATAAGTACTATCTAAAGGATTTGCTTTAAAGTCTTGATCAATTTCATCCATGCTTATTTCCTCAATAATTTTTTTATTAAATCCTTCTGCTTTACGATGAAGATTATAAGAATGTGAGTAATATGAGACATATTGACTTTTTTCTAAATCATCATATTTCAAGAACTTATTTTTATCATCATCTAAATGTTCACCTATCACAAAACATGTTCCATAAAACTGATATTTCTCTAATATTGGTTTAACTATTTCATTAAAATTCTTGTAACCATCATCAAAAGTCAAAACAACAGCATGATTGTTTGCTTCTAGATTACCATTATAATAAGCATATACATCATCCATCGAATAAGTCGTATATTTATTTTTATATAAATACTGCATCTGTCTTTCAAATTGAGAAACAGATAAAGCATATCTGTCATCTTTATATTTATATTGTTTATCCTCATCACTTACAACTCCGTGATATCCCAAAACACATAAGCCATCTCTAGTTATATAATGAGGAATCATAAAATATAAACTTCCTACTATCAAAATCAATACTATAATCATCAACAGGTATCTTTTTTTCATCA
This sequence comes from Bacilli bacterium, assembly GCA_036308445.1. GTDB lineage: Bacteria > Bacillota_I > Bacilli_A > Erysipelotrichales > Coprobacillaceae > MGBC113645. The sequence goes on from JAXJVS010000076.1 coordinate 28,835, forward strand.
TAACCACCTTTTTTATTATAAGCTTTAAAAGAAAAATAAGAAAGCATTAGCTTTCTTATCTTATTCTTTTCATTTTCATAATTGATAAAACTTCTGAAGTATACGGTTCATAATCAATAGGAATAATCTTCTCTACTTTAAAATATGAACTTAACTCATTAATCTCTTTAGCCATTGTTGAATAATGAGGAGTAATATAAATAAATTCTTTGATTTTAGATTTCATTAAGCTGTCTTTAATCCCTTGAGATAATCCTCTTTCTTTTGCATTAACAATCATCATATCATAATTGTTTTTCTTGCAATATTTAACAACTTCTTTGTTTACATCACCATTGATCCATTCAACATGATTTTTCTTTAAAAACTTCATATTTTCTTTAGCATCATGAATATTGTCTTTATTTTCATCAATTGCAGTAATTTCATTCGTTAATGATAATTCTAAAGCACCAATACCACAATTCAATGAAAGAATTTTCTTATCAGATTCAATTAAAGATCTAATAATTTCAATCTTCTTTTCTTCCATTTCCATATTTAAAGGAAAATCAGCTTTCATAGAACTAATATATTTTTGACCTAATAGATGATAACTTAATGAAGAATATCCATAAGCTTTTGTATAACCTTGTAATTTAAAGTCTTGATGTTTAGAAGTATTAACAGAATAATGAACACTTACAATACTATCAATTTGACCAATTTCTTCCAATACTTTTGAATCAATACCATCTTTTCCACAAATAATAACAACTGCTACTTTATTATCTACTTCTCGCATTTCAATAAAACGTAACCCTGTTTTAAATTTATCATGAAAATCTCTCAATTTATGATTATTTAAAATAACTAAGATTTTCTTTAATGTATCATTAATACATTCACTTTGAATCTTACAATCTTGCATTAAAGTTAAGTAATGACTATCTCTTTGATAAATACCTACATGTAATTTTTTATTAAAATAAACAATAGGTAAACGTACAATGCAACGATAATTTAACTTATTATTTGCAGGCTCTACATCTTTAATATTTCTTAAATCAACATTTTCACAATATTTAATAATTGCATCCATAATCCAGCGTTTTTTAGACTCTAAATGTTGATAATATTTTAAATGCATTAAACTACACCCTAAACATTCCTTATCTTGATCACAAATAACATCCATACGATAAGGAGAAGCTTTAATAATCTTCTTGATAACTCCCTTATAATATTTAGGTTTTTGTTCTACAATTTCTACTTCTACTTCTTCATCAGGTAATGCTCCATTAATAAAACAAATCTTCCTATTAATATAACCAATACCCTCTCCATTAATTCCTAATTTCTTAATGATGACTGTCTCTCTCATCTTCTTTTCTCCTTAAATAAAATATATATGTTGTGTACATACCGATATAAAATATCTCTGCACCTAAATTAAAAACAAATAAAACTGCAACAATCGACGCCAACGGTCCATAAATTGTCTGAAAAGAGGCAAATTGAAAATAAATCTGCAAACCATAATACAAAATAAGCAATAGTGCCCCAGCAATCAATGCTCCCTTAAAAGATTCCTCATATCCAATCTTGGTCCTAGGAACAACCTTATATATCATCATTAAAATAACAACTAAAATGAAATATAAAAGAATATGTCTAATACCAACGATTGCATATAAAGAATTAAATAACTGTGCTAATGGTTTAACCGCAAAAATAGCCACAAATCCCAAGAATAACACCAACAAAAGAATTGTCACTTTTATTGAATACATATAATATTCAAAAATATTCTCATCTTCACTTTCTCCATACATATTTCTTGAAAGATCATAAATATGTCTCACACCTCTCGATACTGTATAAAGTGATAATAATAAAGTTACAAAAGCTACAGTATTCATTGTATTCGTCTGTAATATATTTAAAATGACATCTACATATTCAGCTGCTATATACTGCTCAATAAGTCTCTCTACTATAGTTAAATCCAATTTAAAAAATGATGCTCCTACCGCAAATAAAGACGTTGCAGGTACAAGTAGAAGCAATAAATAAAAAGATAAAGCAGCTGATGCATATGAAGGAATATGCGCTCTATAATCATCATAAATATCTATACAGCGATTATAAAACTCTACCACATTCTCACCTCTTACAAAAAGAAAAACACTAATCGTGTTTTTCTTCTTCTTTCTCTTCTTCATCTTCCTCTTCGAGTAAAGTTAATTTTAATTGAACGATTCGGTTTTTATCAATCTTTTCAATTGTTAATAAAGCATTATCAATTTCCAATACTTTATGAAGAATTGGTCGACCATGACATTGTCCCAAAACAAGTCCACCAATAGATTCAAAATCTTCAGATTCAAAATGTGTATGACAAACTTCATTAACCTCATCAATATCTAAACTTCCATCAATTAGATATTCATCACGGCCTAAATCAATGATAGAATTTTCTTCTTCATCATATTCATCATCAATTTCTCCCACAATTTCCTCTACAATATCTTCCAGTGTTACAATTCCACTCATAACACCATATTCATCTAAAACAATGGCTAAAGAAATATGTTCTTTTCTCATTGTTTCAAACACATCTGAAATACGATTAAATTCATATACAAAGAAAGGTTCCCTTGCATAATCATTAACATTAAAATTTGATTTAATAACTTTAGATAAAGCTAAATCCTTAATATATAAAACACCTGTAATTTCATCAAACGACTCAGAATGAACAGGCATACGCGAAAACTGAGATTCCCTAAAAGAATTCATCAATCCATGATAATCAATATCATCAGCAACACTAATAACATGAATACGTGGAGTCATAATCTCTTTGATTTCAGTATCTCCAAATTCAAACACATTATGAATCATTTCCTTCTCTTCTTCTTCTAAAACTCCTTCTTCATGAGAAACTGTTACAATTGTTTTTAAATCTTCTTCGGTCATAGTTGGACCTGTATCACCACTACCACCTAACATTTTAATAAAAATACCAGAAAATATATTTAAGCAGAACGCAATCGGAGTACAAATTAGAGTTAAAAATCTAATAAAACGACATACTAAGAATGTAATAGATTCAGCTTTCTCAGTCGCAAGAGATTTAGGCGTAATTTCTCCAAAAATCAATACCATCAAGGTAACAAATCCTGTCGCAATAGCTACTGCAGTACTTTCATTACCAAATACTGAAATAACAAAAGATGTTGTTAATGAAGATGCAGCCATATTTACTAAATTATTACCTATTAATATAGCACTAAGCATTTTCTTTTGATTTTCTAATAAATTCTCTACAATCTTAGCTGTCTTATTTCCTTCTTCTGCTAAAGTTCTAATTCTAATTTTATTAACTGACATAAATGCAGTTTCACTCATTGAGAATAATGCTGACATGCCAATTAAAAATATAAACGCTACAATCATACTTATCTCGTACGGGTCCACAATAAAAATAATCTCCTTTATTCATAAAATTTATTCAATATTAATATATTTATATTGAATTGTCAAACGAAATTCCGTTTGTAACTAATAGTATAATCTATTTTTAAAATTATTCAATATGAAAATGATAGGAGAGATAAAAAATGGACAAAAACAAACAAATGTTTAAGATTGCCTTAACATCAAGATATCATAGTGATAATAGTTTTTATTTTATTAGGAAATCATACATAGATTGGCTTAGTCAAGACTTTATTATTCAGCCAGTTTTACCTAGAAAAAATAAAAATTATGATGATATTGTTAGTGAATGTGATTTATTAATGATTATTGGTGGCGATGATGTTCACCCTTCATTATATGACCAAACACTACATTTTTATACACATTTAGAAGATAAAAATATTGAACAGATGGATTTTGATTTATTAAAAGCTTTTTACAACAAAAATAAACCTATTATTGGTATTTGTAGAGGTATACAAGTCATCAATGTATATTTTAGAGGAGACTTAATACAACACATGGATGATTATCATACTACTATTAAACATAAAAAAGATATTCATCGTGTAATCATAGATAATACGACTCAATTAGGAAAATATTTTCCTGCATCATTAGTTGTTAACTCTTTTCATCATCAATGCGTTAAAAATATTGCTCCTATGTTTTTTATTAGTGCTATCAGTGAGGATGGTTTTATTGAAGCTATTGAATATAAAAATATAGTTGGAGTTCAATGGCATCCAGAAAAAATGGATGAAACTCATAAACAAAGTTTCATCCATCTTATTAAGGATCTTATTTTAAAGGATAATCATAAGCTCTAGCTGTATTCTCTAATATTTTAATAATCATATTTTCTTTTTTTCTAACCATGTCTAATATCATCTGACCATATAAATAGAGTGTATGAGGTGAATATGTAGAAAGTTCACCTCTTAAATAAGTTTCAAAAGAAGTATTTTCTATATCGTCTTCATAAGAATAAGTATATCTAGCTAAGCTAGCAATCTGTGGATACTTCTCATTAACTTCTTCACGCATAGTCACTTCAATCGCAACTATACTCTCTATAAGTTTTTTTTGGTCTTCATCCATTTCAACTAAATATTTTTTTATTTTATTATAATTTAATGGATCATTAGATTCCATCATTCTTGCATACTTTTCTTCAACAGGATTTCGCCCAATATTTTTATAATACTTTAAATCATTGAGATAAGATTCTAGTACATCCTGATAAAAAACTTTAAACTGAGCAGTTCTTTGAATATTAAAAGTTTCAAAATCATCCTGACAGCTAGCTCTACCACCAATATTTTGGACTTTTTGAAAAAATTCCCATTCTCTTTCAATAATTTCTTTAATCATCTTATTCCTCCTCTCCTTTAACTACTTCTTATATCATTATCTTGAATATGACTGTTGACAATCATAACATGATTTTCTAGAAAATCATCAAAGCTATCTGTAAGATTCTGATTTCTTAGTTCATAAATAATCTTTTGGCATATTCTTTCTATTAAAATGACTTTTTTATCATTATAGTTAATACCTGTAACATCTTTACTCCAAACTTCTTTTTGACTAGGCAATAATACTAATTCTTCTAATAATTCTTTTACATCTGATAATTTATAACTATCTTTTAATCCTTTAAAACTCCATTTATAATATGGTTTATACTTTTTATTTAATAAATAGATACAAGATAAGGTTTGATCTACAAATTCATTAAGTGCTAAACTTGCTGCAACTTCATCTTTTCTTCTCATGCATCTAGCATAATTATATTGTCCTGATTGCGCTATTTTCGCAATTGAATTTGCGATATGTTTTATTCTTATATCTTCTGGATAATATTCTAATATATCTCTTATCTTAGTCACTTCACCTAAATAATCATCAAAAATAACACCATTAGTACAATTCAACAATGCTTTCTCATCCATTAATAACCAATCATTCAAATGGTTAGGAATCTTAGAAATAAACTGTCCAAAGAATTGTTCTATTGAATAAACGCCAACACGCATTTTTCCATGATTTGACTCTATTCTTTTCATTCCCATAAACTCTTTTGGTAGTAAATCATATTCCTTTTGAATACTTTCTCCAATTAATCTATAGATTTCAAACGGTAATAAAACTACAAATCCTGGTCCAAAATCATGATCTACTGATATATCATCATCATAACCTAAACAATCGGAACCATAACCAAATAAGCCAATAGCCATATAAGATAAAAATTGAGGAAACTTCTCTGCTAACATTTTTTTACCATGCTTTAAATAATATTGATAACATAATTCTAAACCTTTAATATGATTATTCTTGTATTCCTCAATAACCCTATCTTTATTTTCTTGAACAATATAGTATTCCTTGCTTTTACCATAATTCTTTTCTATTCCATCCAATACTTCATCATATAAATCTATAGCCTTAGAATACTCTTTATCATGATATAAGCTCTCAGCCTTTAAAGATAAAGCAGCATAATAATGGGGATCATTTACACCAAAAATTTTAAATAAAGCTATAGCTTTATTTAAACATTTCTTTGCTTCATCCTGATTATTAACTGCATTATACATAGCTGATAAATTAGTGTAGGTTATTGCTTGTTCAACTTCACAATTTTTAATCTTCTCAATAATTGATAAAGCTTTTAATTCATAATCAATTGCTTGTTCATATTCACCAGTCTCTTGATATAATAAACTGACATTATTATAGAAGCTTGCATATCTTTCATCATTTGGATTTAAATGTTCTGAATAAATTTGTTCACATTTCTTATACATCATTAAAGAATATGAATATTGTCCTTGTACTCTATATAAAGTCGCTATATTAAGATATGTTGTAGCAGCAGCAATACTATCTTCTAAACCATGATGAGTTAATATCTTGATAGCTTGTATAGCCATCTTATTTCCTAATTCAAATTGTGATGTGACACGATAATATCCCATTAATTCACTAAGCAAAAATAGAACTTTATCATCTCTATTTTGACTCATCGCTTCAGTTAATTGTTCTTTTAAAAAATGATATGCTTTTTCATTTTCATTATGACTATATAAACTATCCAACATCTCTTCTATTTCTTTTATTTCCATATAAACCACCTCATATATATATTTTATCTCAAAACATAAAAGATGTACATTAAAGTACATCCTTTTTTACATACCATTCTTCTAATGTATCTAAACATAATACAGCTAATGAACTACCAAAAACACAACCACAATCAATACCTATATGATTATTTTTATGAATTATTTTATTCATAGTTGGTTTATGTCCATGAATAACATATTTATCTTCATAATATTTTTGATTATAATCTGGAGCTTTAAATATAATCTCTGATAATTCATAATCATCAATATTCTTCTTATTATTAAAAGGTTCTAAACCAGCATGAACTAATAGATAATCTTTACCATTAACATTAACTTCCTCATATAATGAAAATTCTGATAAATAATCTAATATATCTTCTTTCTCTTCTAATGATAGTTTTCTAAATTCTTCTATAGTTTTATATCCACCATCAAGACACCAATTCATATAATTCATCATATCATCTTCACTTAAATAATCTTCTATATTACTATCATCTATTTCTACACATAACTTCTTTAGTACTATTATAGCCATATATTCATGATTACCAATAATAGGAATAATATTAGAATACATCATCATATGTTGTAGGACTTTTATAGAATATGGACCACGATCTATAACATCTCCTAATACATATAAA
>JAXJVS010000077.1:0-13119 GCA_036308445.1 Bacilli bacterium
AACGATAATAATAATAGAAGTCAGAAACAAATCATAAATACTTATATAATTAGATAAAGTTATAATAAAAGTAGAAGATATGAATAAAGATATAAAATATAACGACTTCTTTTTCTTTATATCCATTACTGATACTAAAAAAGAAGCTAACATAAATCCTTCTATGATATTAACTACTAATTCAATCATAGATCACCACTCCTATACTTAGCGTATACCATAATAAATTTTTTCTTACTATCTCTTGTATATTCTACTCTTTTCCCGTTGCTTAATTCAAAATATTTTTTTTCTACTTTTCTTATATGATTAAGATTTATGAGCAAATGAGAATTGAATCTATAGAATTCTTTTGCGTTCAATAGTCGTTCAAACTGAATTAAGGATATATACATCTCATAATCTTGATAATGAGTATAAATTAATACTTTATTTCTTCTTGATTCTACATATACAATATCATTATGCTTTAGTTTTATATCTGTATTTGAATATGTAATTTCTATTTCATTACCACTTATAATTCTTCTATATTTTTCATAAAAATTTTCTAAATCTTTATCAAGCCTACTCTTTCTTATGAAGAAAAACGTTCTTTGGCAATAACTTTCATATACAAAACAATCATGACTTGAAATATATACTAATACTAAATGAGGATATAAAAATGATAATCTTTCTCCTATTGCAAAACTTTCTTTATCCCCTAACATGACATCAAGAAATAATATATCTTCAGTTCCATTTATAATACCTTCTAGATATTCATCAAATACTCTTATATTAACATTATTAAATATATCTGATAGTTTATCTTTTAACAGATTTCCAAATTTTAAATCATCATCTATAATCATTACATTCATATATACACCTCCTAATCATAACCTCGCCTAAAAAACATGGTATGCTCTTGCCCTAGAAGGGCATTTTGTTGCGTCGTGTTTCACACATCGAAGCCTGATAGCCGCAACGCCTTTACAGACTAGCCCTTAAAGGGCTTTTCTTTTTTGTCTCCTTTGACCTGCTCCAAAAATATTCCTTCATACTCATCTGATCATAAAGCTTGTCTTCCCGCAACTGATTTCAAATATATTCTGCTATAACTTTCTCATTTTTCCTACTGCCTCCACAAATATCCCATAAATGATGAAATACTTTCTTTTGGAGGTATCATAACAAGCATATGCACATGATCAGGCATTAAATGTCCTTCTATGATTCCCACACCTTTATATCTGCATAATGTTCTTATAGTTGATTACATATAATTTTTCGTTTATACTTTGGTGTGAAGACGATGCGATATTTACACATCCACTTCGTATGTGCCAAAGAATTTGCTTTTTTAAACCATACTTAATCACCTTTATCATATATAACGATAGCTTGACAACTTCATTATATACGGAAAGGCGATATCTGTGTATAACTTTCTTATCGCTCCACCCGCATAGCAGGTGTTTTTTTATTTCGCATACATCGTATGCTCAACAGACTAAAGTCTATATGTTCATACTAGTATGAACATATAATCATAACCACGCCTAAAAGACGTGGTATGCTCTTGCCCTAGAAGGGCATTTTGTTGCGCCGTGTTTCACACATCGAAGCCTGACAGCCGCAACGCCTTTACAGACTAGCCCTTAAAGGGCTTTTCTTTTTTGTCTCCCTTTACCTGCTCACCCGTAAACGGGTCAATAAATTCTTTCATGCTCATTTGATCATATAGCTTGTCTTCCTGCAACTGATTTCGGATATATTCTGCTATGACTTTCTCATTCTTTCCTACTGTATCAACAAAATATCCCTTCGCCCAGAAATGTCTACTTCCATACTTATATTTTAAATTTGCATGTCTATCAAAAATCATCAATGTTGACTTACTTTTCAAGTAACCCATAAAATCTGCTACTGCATATTTTGGCGGTATTTCTATCAACATATGTATATGATCAGGACATGCTTCTCCTTCTATTAATCTTACATCCGGCTTTCTATCAATTAACAATTTTAATATTTCAACAATATCTCTTCTTAATCTGTTGTAGATAATCATCCTTCTATATTTAGGGACAATAACAATATGATATTTGCATCTATATGATGTGTGTGATAAACTATGTAAGTCATCTGTATAATTACTCATGACCATTCCCTCCTTGTATATATTGATTTGTAGTTTGCAGACCACAAATCAATTATACTACGGAGGATTTTACATTACCACTCCGCTAAAGCCTGTACTCACCCCCAGACTATCTGGGGGTTTTATTGTAAGACAAAAAAAAGAAGCTTTCGCTTCTTAATCTTCAAATAAACATTGACCGTTTGTTTCAATAACTTTCTTATAGAAATCAAATGATTTTTTCTTATATCTCTTATATGTCCCTTGACCATAGTCATCAGCATCTACATAGATTAAACCATAACGTTTACTCATTTGTTTAGTAGATTCACTAACTAAATCAATACATCCCCAAGAAGTATAACCCATTAAATCAACACCATCATATTCAATAGCATTCAACATTTCTTTCATATGTTCTCTAAAATATTCAATTCTATATTGATCATCAACAGTACCATTAATTAATTCATCTTTAGCTCCTAAACCATTTTCTACAATAAATAAAGGTTTTCTATATCGATCATATAAATCAACTAAAGAAACTCTTAACCCAATAGGATCAATCTGCCATCCCCAATCAGAAGTAGGAATATGAGGATTCTTGATTGCTGTCATTGTGTTAGCAGCAGTTTTCTTTAATCCTTTATCATCTTTCGCAACACAACTAGAAGAATAATAGCTAAACGAAACAAAATCCACTGGATGTTTTTTCATAATCTCTAAATCATCAGCTTCCATTTTAATATGAATACCTTCATTTTTAAACTTAGACAATAAATATGCAGGATATTCACCAAAAACTTGTGTATCACTATAACAATATGTACTTCTCATATCTTGTTGCGCTTGTAAAACATCTTCTGGTTTACAAGTATAAGGATAATAAGTCAATTTAGTAAGCATACATCCTACTTTTGATTCTGGTATCTTTTCATGCGTAATTTTAGTTGCTAGAGCTGAAGCTACAAACTGATGATGCATAGCCTGGAAAATAACTTCCTGGAAGTTTTTACCAGGAAATCTATCTTCAACTAATCCTCCTGTTGTATAAGGATGTCTAATCATAGAATCAACCTCATTAAATGTCAGCCAGTATTTAACTCTATCTCCATATCTATCCACAATAGTTTCTACAAATCGCACAAACATATCTATAACTTCACGAGAATACCATCCATCATAATTTAAGACTAAGTTGATTGGTGGTTCATAGTGAGACATAGTAATCAATGGTTCAATGCCATATTTTAAACATTCATTAATCATATTATCATAGAACCTCAAACCTTCTTCATTAGGTTCTTTATCATCACCATTAGGAAAAATTCTAGTCCATGCTATTGAAAAACGAAATACTTTAAATCCCATTTCTGCCATTAAAGCAATATCTTCTTTATAATGATAATATCCTTCTGATCCATGTCTTTTTGGATACAAGGAAGTATCTTTGGTCTTTAATGCCTCTAGAATTTCTTCTGTTGTAATATGATTTTGTTTTTTATAATCCTGTACATCAGCATCTAAATGATGTCTAGCACAATCTGAAACCGAGATTCCCTTTCCATCTTGATCCCAGCCTCATATCGATAGGTAAGTCTTTGAAGTAATCTCTGCCTTTTCCCCCGATCCACACCGTGCATGCGACTTTCACCGCACACGGCGTTCCATCTGATTTCATTAAAAGTTGTTTTTCGTTAAATTACATTGTTCTATTTGTTTCCTGTCAAGATTGAACATCTTTATGTACAATCAAGAGATTATCATAATCTTCAGTTCCTCCTAAAGCTGATGGAACCTTATGCCCTTTACTTATTTCTTTGGCCATTAGAAACAAGCTGCTGATTACAAATCTTCCTTTTTCCTCTGTATCTCTACAATATATCGTATTCTTAGCTCTTCCCGTCATCTTTCCTGACCATGTGCATTTAACTTTCTGCTTTTTAATGTACCAGACTTGGGGCTATCCCTCCACCATGTTTCCATGGTTTCCTCAGTACTGTGCCCCTACTTTCATGAGGATAAAAACACTTCGTATTTCTACTTATAGTTACCACCCCGATAACAGTCGTTTGTTTAGGTGTTCCTCACTTCCAACGTTCCGAATATTCTAGCTTTTCATATAACCTTAGGTGCCCACTGTGAGCCTGATAAATTATACCCTCATTGTTAGGTATCCCGAATTTCATAACGAAGATTTTTACTTTTCGGTATTTATCGCTGCCTGGATACAGCCACTACCTTTTGATAGTCTCCAATTTTAGACCCGTACATTCGCAGGTTTGTCAGTTCTTCACCACGAACCATTCTCACCCTAGCTATTTTATAGCATCCCGGCATATCACAGACCATATCTTTTGACTTAGGTCGCTTCTGCCGACTTTACCTGGCTTCATACACCTTGATACTGTTATATCTTGGTGCATGCAGGAGTATCAGACTATCTGTTTCAAAACAACATGACGTTTCTCATTCCAGATATCGAATATTCAGTTATCATATTTCCTTCTTTGAAAATATCCTCCTATTTCATGCTTACGCATTTATAAGGAAACGTTTCGCACCTTCATATTGGTTCGCAGCAGTAGCTCCTCCCCATAAAAATCCTTCCGGAAATTTTCTACTCATACATTTTCCTCCTCAATTAATCTAATAATATTATATTAATTTTTAATTTCTTTTGTATATATTTTCGTGTTTTGAAATAAAAACTGGACATATATTCCTATTGTAACTTAGAAATATAATATCCATCATCAATTTAAGTTAAAGTTAATATAAACATTCCTTTATTATTTTTAATTTCTTAAACTTACTAGTCATATCAGAAAATATTTGAAATGCAATATCTTCATAAATCTTTTTAGTCATTTCCTATTGAACTTTTTCAAGATAAAGAGCAAATAATTCTATATAATTTTTATGATAATCATCCATCAATGTTAAATAATCATCAGAATTGATATTACTTCAATCTTTTATTTCAACATCAACTTTTATATATCTTTTTTCTCATTTTTATCTTCTTTATAAACATATGAAACTAATAATTCACTACAAATATCTTTTATAAACTTGCTTGCCTCTTCCACAAATACTTGCCCATAAGTGTCTTCATCCTGACAAACTTCAAAAGCATCTAATATAGTATTAAAGGGCCTAGATCAATATTATTCCTACAACATGCTATCATCTTTTCAAAATCAGTACTCGTAATAGCAGCAAAAAATTATTAACTATTGTTTCTTTGTTGATTGACCACAAGCTATTAAAGTAAAACTTAACAATAAAAACAGTATTACTTTTAATGTTTTCTTCATCATAATCCCTCTCTTTCATTTTACCTATTATATCATGAGGTACAAATCGAAATACGTCATATTAAAATAAAAAGACTTGTAAACAATTACAAGTCCATCTATTATATGTATTCCTTCAAACAAAGAGAAAACAATCATTTATTATAGGAGTAAGGCTAATTGATTGTTAAGGATTAGGGAAAGAAGGATACAAGAGAGTAAGGGTAGTTAGCTATTGCTAACTTACTTATATAATATACGATTGTTTGTAATTTGTCAACAAAAAAAATTCAGTATTATTCTCTTCCATGTTATTTCTAGTCTGTTTTTTTACATTTTTCATATTAAAATCAGGTTTCACTGATGTAGCATCTAAAATACTTGAAGTAGCAGTATTCTGCCAGAACTTAATCTTTATAATAAATTCTATTTTTTGATTTCTATCTCACTTTTTAGTTCGTATTAATTCTTTTCTATTAAAGATAGTCACCCTAGTATTTCTCCTATCAAAAGTTATACTTTAAAAATCAGAAAAGTTGTGAAAAAAATAAAACAATAACCATTAAAGTTATTGTTTTATTTCATTAATACATAGATGGATTCATTTGTGGTTGTTCTTTTTCTTTAATTGATGCTACTCCTGCTTCTGTTGTAATAAATAATGCTGAAATACTGGCTGCATTTAATAATGCACTACGTGTAACTTTAGTTGGATCTATAATACCTTTATCAATCATTAATACCCATTCACCATTCTTAGCATCAAAACCTTTACCATCTTCCATCTTCATCTGTGTTTCTACAATTTCATCGCTATTATATCCAGCATTTTCTGCAATTTGTGACATAGGTGTTAACAATGCATCTAATACAATTTTAATACCTTTTTGCTTATCTACATTATTATCTTTCAATTTATCTTTTAAAGCAACATAAGCGTTAACTAATGTTACTCCACCACCCATGACAATACCTTCACTAATAGCTGCTTTAGTTGCATTTAAAGCATCTTCAATTCTTAATTTCTTTTCTTTAACTTCTGATTCTGTTGCACCACCTACTTTAATAATAGCAACACCATGACTTAATTTACCTAATCTTTCTGCATAATTCTTCTTATCATATTCACTTGTCGCATTCTCCATTTGTTTACTAATTTCATCTATACGATTATCTATTGTTTCCTTAGAACCTATTCCACCTATCATTGTAGTGTGGTCTTTAGTAATAATAATTTTTTTAGCTGATCCTAAATCATCAATTGTCATTTCTTTTAAATTCATATTTAAGTCTTTATTATAGAATTTAGCATTTGTTAGTACTGCAATATCCTGCAATAATTCCTTTTGGTTATCTCCAAATCCTGGAGCTTTAGTAGCTACAACATTAAATGTACCTCTTAATTTATTAACGACTAGAGTCGAAATAACTTCTTGTTCAAAATCATCTGCAATTAATAATAATGAACGATTAGATTGCATAACCTGTTCTAATACTGGTAAGATTTCTTGAACTGTATTAATCTTTTGATCAGTAATCATAATCAATGGATTATCCATTTCAATACTCATTTTTTCTCTATCACTTACCATATATGGAGAAACGTATCCTTTATCATATTGCATACCTTCTGCCACTTCTAATTCAGTATCAAAACCATTAGATTCATCTACACTAATAACACCATTTCTTCCAACTCTATCCATCGCCTCAGCAATATAATTACCAATTTCTTTATTACCAGAAGAAATAGTAGCAACATTAGCAATATCATCAGTACTTTCTACTTTTTGCGATTTATTTAAAATATAGTTTGCTACTTCTTTACTAGCATATTCAATACCCTCTCTCATTAAAACTGGATTAGCACCTTTTTCAACAGCTTTTAAACCATTTTCAATCATAGATTGAGCTAAAATAGTAGCAGTAGTTGTACCATCACCAGCAACATCATTTGTCTTATTAGCAACTTCATATACTAATTTAGCACCCATATTTTCAAATGAATCTTCCAATTCTATTTCTTTGGCTATACTTACTCCATCATTAGTAATTAATGGTGAACCATATCCTTTGTCCAATACTACATTTCTACCCTTAGGACCAATAGTTACTTTAACTGCATCAGCTAAAGCATTTACTCCTTTCAACATTGAATCTCTAACATCTTTACTATAACGAATTTCTTTACTCATAATCTAATCCTCCTATTCAATAATTGCTAAAATATCTTTTTGAGCTAAAATTAAATACTCATCATCATTATCATTAAACTTAGTACCAGAATATTCCTTATAAATAACTCTTATACCTTCTTTAAGTTCATCATCGCATTTTGTTCCAACTGCTACTACAATTGCTTGATTACTTTTCTCTTCTTTTGGATTTGTCAAAATAATTCCGCTTGCAGTAGTCGTTTCTGCTTTTTCTTTCTTTAAAATAACATTATCATTTAATGGTCTTAACATATCTAAAATCCTCCTTTATTTACTTAGCACTCACACCAATAGATTGCCAACACATATTATTATATCCAGTAACATGAACGAATTATGAACTTTTTAGCACTTTTGATATATAAGTGCTAAAAAGTTAAAAAAAGAACTATTTCTAGTTCTTTCTACAAATTTCAATAAATTCATATAAAAAGAGTTCTTATGAAAGAACTCTCATATTAATAACATTATCTTGATTCTTAATAGCTTCAACAATATCATCTGTTAAATCATCATTAGTATCAATTAAAGTATATGCATAATCACCTTTAGCCTTATTAACCATATTTTCAATATTTAACCCTTTATTTGCTAATAAAGTAGCAAATTGAGCTAACATATTTGGTACATTTCTATTAATGATACAAATACGATATTTACTTCTTCTAGGTTCACTTACTGCTGGGAAGTTAACTGAATTCACAATATTACCATTTTCAATATAATCAATAACTTGTTTAACGGCCATTCTAGCACAGTTATCTTCTGATTCAGGAGTAGAAGCTCCTAAATGTGGGAATACAATAATATTTCTTTTATTTAATAATGCTTCATCAGCGAAATCTGTTACATATTTAGCAACTTTTCCACTAGCGACTGCTTCAACAATATCCTCAGTAACAACTAAGTCACCTCTAGCAAAGTTTAAGATAACCACACCATCTTTCATCTGAGCAATTGTATCTTTATTAATAATACCTTTTGTTTCTTTAGTACTAGGTGCATGTAATGTTATATAATCACTTTCTGCAAATAATGTATCTACAGTTTTAGCATTTTTAACCCATTTACTCATACCCCATGCAGCATTTACAGAAATATATGGATCATAACCATAAACATCCATACCTAATTTAGTAGCTGCATTAGCAACAGCAACACCAATAGCACCTAACCCAAATACTCCTAATTTTTTACCATCAATTTCTGGTCCAACAAATTGATTCTTACCCTTTTCTGCAATTTTAGCAACATCACCAGTTTGTGTATTAATCCACTCGCTACCTTCTATTAATTTACGACTAGCTAAAAATAATGCACATAAAGTTAATTCTTTAACTGCATTTGCATTAGCACCTGGAGTGTTAAAAACAACAACCCCTTTTTCACTAGCTTTATCTAAAGGAATATTGTTAACACCAGCTCCAGCTCTAGCAATAGCTTTTAAATTAGCATTAAATTCATAATCATGTAATGGAGCAGAACGAACAAGAATAACATCTTCTTCTTTTGCATCCATATCACATACATATTTATCATCAAAATATTTTAATCCCTCATTAGAGATTGCATTCATTAATTTTACTTTATACATATAATCACCTATTTATTTTCATCTTCAAATTTTTTCATAAATGCTACTAACTTTTGTACACCTTCTAATGGCATAGCATTATAAATAGAAGCTCTAATTCCTCCTACTGCTCTATGTCCTTTCAAGTTAGTCATACCAGCTTCAATACTTTCTTTTACAAACTTAGCATCTAAATCTTTATTTGGAGTTGTAAAAGTAACATTCATTCTTGAACGTGATTCTTTATCAGCAGCAGCTTTATAGAAATCACTGTTATCTAGATAATCATAAATTAATTGAGATTTTTCAATACTACGTTCATACATAGCTTCTACTCCACCATTTTGATCTACCCATTCTAATACTAATCCGCACATATAAATCGCAAATGCTGATGGTGTATTGTACATAGAATCTTTTTCAGCCATTAATTTATAATCCATTAATACTGGAGCAGTCTTTTGAAGACCCGCTAATAAATCTTTACGAATAATCGCAATACCTAATCCAGCAATACCCATATTCTTTTGAGCACCAGCATAAATCAATCCATATTTAGATACATCTACTTTTTGAGATAAAATATTAGAAGACATATCCGCTACTACTGGACAACCATTTTTAGTTACTGGATCATATTTATATTCAGTACCATAAATAGTATTGTTAGCACAAATGTGTAAGTAATCTGCATCATCACTCAAATCTAATTCATTTTGAGTTGGAATATGAGCAAAGTTATTTTCTTTACCATTATATGCTACATGGATATCTCCAAATTTAGTTGCTTCTTTATAAGATAAATTAGAGAAATTCCCTGTAATTGCATAATCAGCTTTACCAGTTTTCAAGAAATTTAATGGAATCATTGAGAACTGTTGAGTAGCTCCACCATGTAAGAATAAAATTTCATAATCATCTGGTACATTCATAACTTTCTTTAATAAAGCTTTTGTTTTATTAAATATATCTAAATAGGATGACGATCTATGACTCATCTCCATTACAGACATTCCTGTATTTTCATAGTTCAACATTTGTTCAGCCGCTTTTTTAAGAACAGGCTCAGGTAACATTGATGGACCTGCTGAGAAATTATAAACTCTTTCTTGTGTCATATTTGACATCCCCCTTATTTTTAGTGTATGTTTCCATTATAGAGAAAGTTCTTACTCTTGTCCAATACTTTTATAATTTTTTTGTTATTTTTATTTTGTTTTAACTAAATTTATTAATTCTATTTAGTTATAACCGAAATATTTTACTTAACTTTTGTGCGTTGTATACAATTTATTATTGCATTAAGAAAAAATTATTGATTTAAACAAAAAAATTGCTATATCTAGCAATCTTTCTACAACAAAGCAGCACCAATTAGACCAGCATCATCCAAAAAATGAGCTAATCTATATTGCAAATACTCTGGTTTAATATAATATTTTTTAGCTTTTTCAAATACCATTTCAACAAAGTCAGGATTATAATTAGCTATACTACCACCAACTACATAAACCTCTGGGTCAATAACACAACCTACATTAGCAATCCCTTTAGCAGCTATATCTGCGGTTTTTTCAATCAATTGAATTGCTGTTTCATTACCATCATGCCATAATTTAAACAATGCTTCAGCACTCATAGGATAACCAAAAATTTCCTCGGCAATAACTGATAATCCATAACCACCACACTGTTCATTTAAACTACCTGCATTTGTTCCTTTATGACAATGATGATCTTCATTCACAATCATATTATAAATCTCTCCAGCACAAGTACTTACGCCATTAATAAGCTCATTTCTAAATACATATCCTCCACCAAAACCAGTAGACATAGTAATATAATACACGGACTCAAATCCTTTTCCCGCTCCAAGAATAGCTTCTCCTAAAGCAGCTACATTAGCATCATTACTTAATTTTGTAGAAATGCCAGTTTCATTTATAAAGTACTCTACAATGTTAAAATTATCCCATCCTACTAAATTAGGTGGATTTAAGATTAACCCTTTATGAGCATCTAATGGTCCAGGTGCTCCTATTCCAATACTTTCTATCTTACCATTAAAACTCTTAATAAAATCAATCATTTCCTTCAAGTTTTCTTCTGCTTTCTTACTCTTATTATTTGGACACTTAAAATACTCAACCTTGTTCATTCCTTCATCAAAAATAGCACATCTTAAATTGGTTCCACCAATATCAATACCTACTTTAAACATCTTAAACTCCTCCCTATATATATTATAAAACAATAGAAATAACAAACCTAGAAAAAAGTACCATAAAAAATATCTTATAATACTACTTTTTTGAAACAAACCTTGGCAAATCCAAAATAATCATGTTTTATTAATAATATCTATCGTAGCAGAAGTACTAACTTATCATATCTGCAAGATATTCTTATAAGTAATAAGCCTAAGAAATGGAAAACCAGGAGGTTATCATATCACTAACATCTCCTGGTTTTCTTTTGTGAATTTCATTTAAATGAATGTACTGTTTCTACACGTGCATAACATCATACTCTATGTGCTAATTCAAGTTTGTTCAGATAACTTTCATTTATACCTCATTTTTGTAATATTCCTTTATTAATTCTTCTCTCATATTACTGCAACCGCTACATCCTATGCAATTTCCTTTACATTTGTTCTTTTCTTTTTCTTTAATAATAGAAATGACTGCCATTATGATGAGTATAATTAATATGATACTTATAATTATTGTTGCCATAGCATCATCCCCTTTTCTTATACTTAATTATATTAATATTTATTCCTGTTTCAAATCATTTGCTTATTTATTGACATTTTATGGAATTATGCTATTATTGAGTTACCTAAAGCTAACTAGGAGGTAAAGTTTATGTTAACTGCTATTATATTAATAATTATTATACTTTATATTATATATTGTATTAAAAGATATACTAAAAGTTTAGGTAAAGGATGCTGCGGTGGTGGTAATAATACTATTAGAGAAAAGATTATTATTGATGATAATATATATCCTATTAAAGAAACTTTTAAAGTCGAAGGTATGACTTGTGAAAATTGTGCTGCTATTATTGAAAGAAGATTAAATAAATCTACTTTTAAAGGTGTTGTTGATTTTAAAAACAGCAGCCTTACAATTCATTCAAAAGAACAAATTTCTTTTAATGAAATTAATGAAATCGTGGAAAATGCAGGTTATTTATTAGTTAAATGATTTTCTTTTTAAGAAAAATAAACATTTTTCTAAAATTTAGGAGTATACTATTAATGAATTTAGGGGGTGGATAGTATGCTTCAACATGCATTAGATTTTATAACTTATTTATTTAAGATAACTTCTGGATATAGTACTATCCAATATTTATCAGACTTAAAACATCAAGATGAACATTAAAAAGATGTCAATTATGACATCTTTTTTCCATCACTATAATATTCCAATCTTTTTCTTTATTATGAGCTTTCCTTATTTCTTTGAAACCAAATTTACTCCAAAAAGCTAATCCTTCTTTATTATTCGATAAACATCCTAACTGAATGTTTTTATCACTTAATTCAATGAAAGTATTCATAATCTTAGTACCAATACCTAATCCCTGATAATTAATATCTAAAATAAATAAACCTATCCAATAAGTCTCATTATTAGGATAACCATCTATATAATCCATAATCGCAACTAAAGTATCATCTAAATAAAAACCAATATAATACTTTTGATCTATCGTTGTATTTGGTGGTAATTTTGTTATTTCAGATATAATATTTTTATATTGAATAGGATATT
Source organism: Bacilli bacterium (assembly GCA_036308445.1). Taxonomy (GTDB): domain Bacteria; phylum Bacillota_I; class Bacilli_A; order Erysipelotrichales; family Coprobacillaceae; genus MGBC113645. Next base: position 13,008 of record JAXJVS010000077.1, read on the forward strand.
CGTTGGTATATTGAAAATAAATGATATTTTCTTTTTGTAAATGAAAAACATCGTTATATTGTTCTTCTTGTATCTTTATAATCTTATATTCTGGTAATGCCTTTCTCAGCCC
>JAXJVS010000078.1:0-11563 GCA_036308445.1 Bacilli bacterium
ATAAGATTCTATTTTTCTTTTGGTCCATTAGAAAGTATCTTTATATGTATTATTCTTTAATCTCATATTTATCTCTTCAACAAGAGTTAATAATTCTTCCTATGTTCATTTTTTCTTTTCTATATTTTCTAATCGTTTCTCCTATATCCAATAATTCTTCTCGTTTTAAGTATCTTGTAACTACAATTTCATGATAACAACTATAAAAAATTGAATAGATATTAATCACAAAGAAAGAGATTTAACTATCATTGAATATAATTATAAAAAAAGACTTCCCATAGGGAAGTCAAATTATTATTCTACTTTTTTACAAATCCTATCTTATGATTATCAGATTTATTAGAAATAACATTTTTAACATGAGAAACATTTATATCCGCTCCTAATATAAACTTAATACACCAGACAAATATAACTAATACAGCAATAGGAATAACACAAGATGTGATAATGAGAACCGCTACTGCATCTACAAATACACTTAATGCTTTCTTCGCATTATCAACAATATCTGTTACTCCATTTCCTATACTCTGTAAAAAGCCTAAGAATCCACTCGCTTCATCTTCAGAAGAATTTTGTGCTTCATCTTCAATTTGTTCAGTAAGTTCCAATGTTTGATTTATAGACTGCTGAAAAGTATCTTCAATAAGATTAGTGATTTTTACACTTGTAGGAACAAGCGCAAATATGACTACTGCGAAGATTGTTAATTTTATAGCAGATATTCTAAAAAATTCTCTTTGTGTAAGTACATAAACACCAGCAAGTGCACATGCAACTGGTATTAAGTATGTAAAAGAAACAAATCCAGTAATAGTAAGTAAAAACTTTTCTAAATAAATTGCACAAATAACAATGAGTAAAGGTGTTGTTAATTCAGAAACTTGATCAGCAATTGGTGTAGCTACATCTCCTGGAATAGCTGTAATTGCTGAAGAAGTTACTGCAACAGCGGTAGTCAATCCCATAGCTGTTGTCTTCTTTTCATCTAATGATGCTATTGAAACAGCATGAGTAGATGTAGAACTTGCCCAATCTGCTACTTTAGTCATAGATACGACTGCTACTAAAAATAATACCAATATAATTATAATCTTTTTCACTATTTGTTTATCTTTAATCATAAACTCTCCTCCTTCTTTCTTATTTAATATTTAGTTATTATTAATAATCATTGTCCTCCTTTCAGTATAGTACATGTAATTTTTGCGTATTACTTTAATTGTCGAAATTTGTATTTACTTTATTTTATCACATTTGATACTTCATCTCTATCAATACCGCATAAACATTAAAAAACTAGGTTATTGTGACATTTATTTCACACAAGCCTAGTTTTATATTCGTTATTTTTTTTACGATTTTTAAAATTTTCTTTCATTTATGAATAGTAATTGAGAATCGATATCTATAGGTGGATAATGTAATTTACAATATAATGCATTAATCATCTGATCAGCTCTATTTCTAGTACGCTGTTCTTTCGCATCCCTAATAAATATATTACCTGTCTGTCCAGAGATAAACTGTACATCATACTTTTCTCATTAATCATGTACTTTCTTTACCCAATCATAATATAAAGGTCTTGAACCCTGATAATTTTCTCCACCAGCTAAAACAGTTTCGATCTTGCCACAAGCTAGATATTTATTTAAATCCACTTCACCAATAAAAGGTTTAGGACTAATCCATCTATGTTTATTAGGGACTTCTAATAAATATGGTATTCTTTCATCAAGTCTTTTTTGATTTACTGCCGATACTGCAAAATGTACATGTTCCCATCCTCCCCCAATTGGAAGGTAAACATTCTTTAATTCTATGAGCACGCTTTGTCAATAATGAGAATGTAACATCAGGTCTTCTTCTAATGTAATCCCAAGCTTCATCTCGCCATTGATCAGCCTCTTCTAAAAAGAAATCACTACTCATGCATACTCTTACAAAAGAACCACTAGGTCATTTATAAAATCCATATCTATCTTTTTTTATTGGATAATTCATATTAGATTTATTCTTAGATATCATTCCTGTATCTCTTCCATATCTTTTATCTAAAAAATATGCATAACAGTTTTGAAATCCTTCACTTCATTTATTACATCCATTCCATGGATTCCAGGTTAAATCATTAACATTCTTTCTCATTACCTTCTTTCTATTATTTTATATTTTTAAACTTTATTAAATGAATAAGTAATTCAAATTTTTCTTTACCTAAATATTCTTCTATATTTTTTAAATGATTATTAAGATTTTTCTCTACTTCTTTTACTAAGGATATCGCTTTATCTGCAGGTATAACATAAAAACTTCTTTTATCATTCGCACATGATTGTCTTAGGATATACCCTTTTTTCTCTAATACAGTAATATGATTAGTTACCATAGGTTTAGATACTTCCAACAATTGTGCAATCATAATTGGAGTAAATAAACCTTCTCTTTTTGTAATTATATTAAGTACTCCCATTTCACTAGGTCTCATTGGTAAATCCTTCTTTAATTCCATATAATCTCTACTAAACTTTGAAAACACCACATTAGCAAATAAATATTTTTTTATACAACCTTTTATATAATAGTCAATCTATGACTTTATATAAAAACGAGACTATTGCGACATGTTTTATTCAAAATAAAAAAAGTACAATACTTAGACTTTCAAGTATTGTACATTCATTTCGTTTCATAAATATATAACTTATTAAATATAAGCAAAAGAATCATAATATAGAATCTATTAATCTGCAACTTGATATGAAATATTAAGTTTCTTTAATTCACTTTCTATTGATTCAAATAATTTTTGATTTAATCCATCATGTGTGATACTTATAACCATTTTATTATTTGATGATACAACAGCACAATTGATAGGAGTACTATATCTAGGACTTAGTGATGCTTCAAAATGTTCTATATACTGTTCAATGAGTTTATCATCAAATTGAATCACTCCTAAGTTAGAAACAGTCATACATGACTTTTCGCCCACAAATTTATATATAAATTTAATAATATGACTTTTTAACCATAAGGGACTTATTTTGATAATAGGATTTTTATATAACTTTGCGATTTTAGATATTTCATAGCCTAAGTATTCTTTACTATCTTGTTTATTCATCTGAGCTCTAATGATTTCAAACAGTTTTTCATATGATAGGTTTTTATGGATATCTTTAAATACTACTGAAGCAGTTAATACAAAGTTTCGTAAAGTCTTTGTATTAAAATGTTTTCTTAAATTAATTGGTGATAAAAGGCAAATATTATGAGAATTGTTAATCTTCATCTTATCAATAGCTTTATAAAAAACAGCTAATATAAGTTCATTAATTTTACATTTCTTATTTCGTGAATATGTTTTTACTTCTTCTAAATTCAAAAAATATTTTTTAACTTGTATGGTAGAATTATTGCTTCTATTATTAAACTGAAATGGTTTAGAAATATTAAATCTTTTAGTTTTTTTGTATTCTAAAGGATTAATTAATGCATAGCTGTCATTTAATTCTTCTTCACTATATATATCAAATACTTTATTATTCGTCTTATCATTTATATTATCAATATAATGACTAATTAATTCTTTAAAGAAAGTCATTGCTCCCATACCATCAGTTACTGAATGAAAAACTTCTAAACTTATTGTTTTATAATCATGTAAAATTGAAATAGCTTTATTAAATACTTCTTTATAATCAATCGAAGAAAATAATACTCTACTATCTTTTTCAATTTCAAATTCATCTAAGTTTTCAACATAATACCAAAATGAATCTTTAGATATTTTACAATATATAAGAGGAAAACGATTAATAGTATCGTTTACTGCTTTTTGTAAAGCTTTAGTATCTATTTTTTCTTTCATAACAACTGACAATCTAAATGAGCTTAAATAATTTTTATCCATCAAAGCACATTGTAAAATTGCAGAATAATCTAATTGTCTTTTCATAGTTATCTCCATTTCTATACATATCTTATTAGAAAAATACTTACTTATTGTTAAAGTTTTTGATTTCTTCGTTCACTTATGACTTAATCATAATTTAAATCTACTAAAATACGAATCATTTTTAACAATCCATATTATCTGCAACTATAATACATATTTTTTGTTACTTCGTCAAAGGTTTTTAGAAAACCTTTGTCTACAAAATAATGGAAATAAAAAAATCAACCCAAGAATAAATTCTTAGATTGATTAAAAAAATAAAATTCATTATCTTCAATAAATTATTGATTATTGCATTTTATTATATTTATTTACTAAATAAATATAGCTACTACTTGTCCATGTATGAGCCGGATCACGTAATGCATGACCATCTAAAGCATTAAAGTTTTCAGCAAACCCTTCTTTTGTCATAATATCCAAGAAACGTTCTACTAAATCTTTAGAAAAAGATTCTTCTCCTACTTCTTCTAATGCATCAATTAAGATTACCATTTCGGGCGCCCAAATTGGTCCACGCCAATATCCATCAGGATCATAATAGATACTTGTTGTTTTTTCAGTTGCTAAACCATAGTCAGTCACAAAGTTTTCTTTAAGATCTTTAATCATCTTCTGAACAAGTGTTTCAGGGAGGTATTTAGCAATAATCAATGAAACATATGGAAGAATAGAATCACATTCAATTACATCTTGAGTAACAGTATCTCTAGCTACAATATGATCATTGATAATAAAATGTTCTTTAAATAATTGAATTAATTTTTCTTTTTGAGATTTTATTATTTGAATATCTTTATTTAAAATTTCACCAATATTCTCTAATGTCTCTAATCCTCTAATTAAATATGCTGTTAAATCAGGAGAATCTACTACAAACCCATTAATAAAAACAGTACTATTATCATATCCAGAATCATTTCCATGATGATATTCAGGAATTCCATCATGATTACAATCATGATATGTTAACCAATAATTAATTTGTTTATATAGTTTTTCATATATTTCCACATATTGTTTATTATCTAAAGACATTTTCTTCATCATTTTTTCTATAAATAATCCATGAATTGGAGGCTTAGCAAAATTCCAATGAATGTTAGAATCATTAACTGAACCAGGTAATTGTCCATACTCATCCTGAAAATCAAAAACAATCATCATATTATCGTATGCTAGCTGATTATCAGCTCCAACTAAGCCAATAGTATTAAAACAATTATCCCAGCTCCACACTCCTGGAAAAAATGTATTTGACATATATGTCGCATTTCTTGCCAATAACCCTTCTGGTTTTACAGTACATGACCAAGTTGTGTATATAGCTTCTTTATATGCATGTGCATATTTTCCAACTGGAATTTCAAATTGAGAAGCATACGCTTCAAATTCTTTCTTTGTATCTTTTGAATATTTTTCATAATCATAGATGACTTTCTCTCTTTTGTTAAGATGAGTAGGTATATCCTGAATAACTAATGATATATGATTATCTTTTATTTCAATCTTTGATTCTAGTGTACCTTGCATATCACTAGCATACTTTTGATGAAGCTTCTTTGTGTTATTACTAGAAATAAAATATTTTGTTTGTGTTTTATAACTATTAACTACATAATATGATTCATCACCATCATTTAATTCAAAAGAATAATCATACATTGATTGAGGAAGACTATCTAGAACAATTGATAATCCCTTCCCCTGACCATCTATAATTATCTTTGAGTCATCTATGAAACAAATTTTAATCTCAAAATTATTATTCTTTAACTTTAACTCATGAAAATCATATACCATTTCATACTCCTCTATATTTCCATCTATTTGAGGAATAATTTTTAATGATGCTGTACAATGTCTTGATTTCCCTTTAACAGATTTTAAATATAAACCATCTCCTTGTGGATTAGTGACAATTCCATGATATGACTGTCCCTCTTTGTAATAAGCAAGAGCCATATATGATCCTTTATAGCTCATTGGTGTTTTTACTAAATCTAGCATAAAACTTCTCCTATTCAATTTCTAATTTTTTTTCTTCATCTTTTAATATACTCTTATCAAATGCTTTGGCAAAAGGAATACACATTATAATATATAATGCTGCTAAAATGAATTGCCATACTAAGCCTGAAATATGTCCTCCAGTTGCTAAGAATCCATATAGACCCGCTGGTGCTGTCCATGGGACACCTGTACCATTCAATTTAGCAACTAATCCTATTGATTGAACAAAATATGTAAGAAGTGTTCCAATCATTGGGAATAAAACATAAGGTATTGCAAAATATAAATTATACATAATTGGTAAACCAAATACTAATGGTTCATGAATACCAAAAATAGCTGGTACTAATGCCATCTTACATAATGGCCTTGTTTGTTTATTCTTACACACAATTAAACAAGCGATACATATATATAATCCTACACCACCAATAAAAGTATTAAACTCATTAGTAAAAATATTTGGTAATGCTTGACCTGCTTGTGAAGCTAATCTGTTTTGATCAGACATCATGGTTAAGAATGGAGCCATAATTCCTCCTAATACAATTGAAGAACCATGAATACCTAAAATCCATAATAAATTTGTAATAAATAAAGCAATTAAGAATCCCCATAGACTTCCACTTAATGAAGTTAATGGTTGACCAATAATAGTATTAATAAGACTGTGTACATTTCCATAAGAAGTTGTTGACACAACTACTTTAATAACTAAGAATAAAATTGATATAATAACCATAGGAATCAATGAACTAAACGATTCTGATACCATTGGTGGTACTTGTGGTGGTAATTTAATTTTAATTTTGTCTTTAGTCATTAACCATCTATATAATTCAGGAACTACTAAAGCAACAATAATACCTACAATAAGTGAACTTGTTCCAAAATAACTCGTTGCTATTGTTGTAACTCCATCAAGAGAATCCCATGGAGTTAATAAGAAATACATACATAAACTTATAACTGCTCCATACATTGGATCAAATTCATCTGTATAACCTTTACATAAATCATAAGAAATAAATAATGTACAAATAATGGCTCCTAAATTCATACTACCATTCATAATTGAAGTGATAGCACCTTGCCAAATACTTGCATCTTCAAACCCAAAAAGGTTAGTTACAAAATCTATATAAGCTTGTGAAGGAAAATATGCAATCAATAATGCTACTGCTCCAATAATTGTAAAAGGAACATATGCCATCATACCTGTTTTAATAGCATTGATATGTTTCTCCTCAGTAATTTTTTCTACTATATCTAAAGTACATTCTTTTATACTCATCTCTACTTCTCCTTTCTAAAATCTTCAAACATTTTCTCAGCTTGAGATAAAATCTCAGCTCCATTACAAGTCCCATAAGAAACAGGATTAATAATACTAACAGGAACTTTATCATCAACAAGTTTTTTCATTGTTTTTAATTTATATTGAATTTGAGGGCCAATAAGTAAGACATCAAATTTTCCTAATTCATCTTCTACCGAATTTACATCAACGGCCCAAATTTTATATTTTTTTCCTTGAGAAGCAGCAGCTTCTTGCATTTTTACAACTACCATACTTGTTGACATTCCGGCATTGCAAGCTAACATAATTTTCATTCAGAAATCCCCTCCTTAATTTCTTGAAATTCTTTATAAATATGAATAAATTCTTCTGCCTGATCTTTCATCATTAGTGCCATAGTTAAATGATCCTGAGCATGAATCAATATGACATCAATATCAACATGATCACCTCTTGCTTCATGCTGAATTAATTCAAACTGTATACTATGAGCCTTTTTTAATTCGTCACTAGCTTTTTTTATATATTCATTAGCTTTATGAAACTCTTTTTCTCTAGCAGCTTCTATTGCAAGCATTGAATATGATTTTGAGTTTCCTGCACTAGTAATTAATTCAAAAGATGTGTGTTCATTATTCATCTATATCACCACACTCACTTTCTATATTTAATAAAATCATCATTAAGTTATCAAAAGTAGAATTTTTTAAAAATTGATCCATATACTTTTTAGTAACTAAAAACGTAGATGTAATTTTATAAAAATCTTCTATTTTTTTATTCTTTGTTTTTTCTATAGAGATTAAGAATACTACCTTAATCTCTTTATTCTTCCAAATTATCGGTTCTTTTAAAACAGCAACAGCAGCAAATGTTCTTTTAGAAATAGGTTCTAATGGATGAGTCAACGCAACTTGGTTTCCAAATTCTGTAGATGTTATCTCTTCACGCTCCAATACACTTTTTTCAAAATATACAGGAACATCCTCGTATTGAGAGATTATTTGACACATCTGATGAATGATTTCAAATCGATTATCGCTTTCTAATTCCATAAATAATTGTTTAGAATAATATCTTTGAATACTTTTTTGTCCACTCATAAGAACTCTAGATATAGATTGAATATCAGTTTTGCTTAAAAAATAATTAACTTCAATAATCGGTTTACTAACTTTTGTTAAAACAGGAACAGTAGAAAAAATATAATCAAATTGATCTAAATCTAATCTTTCTAATTCTCTTTCACCGCAGGCCTCTATATGATTAATATATTTTCCAAATTCTTCTCTATATTTATAAAGTAAAAATTGAGAGGTTCCTTAGTCTTGATAAGTTGATACAATTTAACAATGAACCCCTTGTAGCGAACACCCTATTATAATATGTAGAAAGCCGACCAAGAATTATCCTGGTCGGCTGTATTTCTAATCCCTACATATATTATTCAAGAATGCAATTTTTAATACTTCTAAAGCAACGAACTTTAGGAACATTCATCCAAGGAGACATAAATCCATATCTCTCGTATATCGGCTTGTCCCAATTAATTTCTAATTTATAATAATAATTTGAAACTATTACTTTTCCGTATAAGCAAGCCATCTCCACTGCTTTTTCTAAAGATGCCTTTGTCTTCTTATTCACTTCAAGCAGCAATATTTTTCTGCCGGATATATTTCTCTTAAAACAGTTTGTAAAGTATAAATAATATCCTCTCTTTTCCTCTTCTCCTGTATCATAATTTGTACCACCCAAATCGTATCCTACCCATAATGTCAATCTTCTATTATGCTTGTTTTTGGCATTCAATATCTCATAATGGTACATTGGCCATTCAGTCACATATTTTTCATCATAATAATTCACACGAACCCTATCTTTCATGTCAGACAATTTGAAATGGCAAGGTCTGTCAAATTCCCTACTGAGACTGTCATATTTTTCTCTTATTTCTGCCTGTTTCTTTTCAAGTTCTTTCTTTTGCAAATATGCAACTGCATCTACATCCGATACTTTTGATGGGTACCGCATAAAATGCATTCCCGCATTGTGGTTATCACGTCCCATAGTCCACACCCGCTTTGCTCTAAAATTCCAAATGATAAATAATTTTGAGTGTGTTTTCTTTAATGGATTGAGCTTCCATCGAAAAACTACGTCCCATATTCATTTCCAGCACGGCAGCATCTACTGAACACGCCGCCTTGCGACTCATCGTAGCTGATGACGAACCACTTAAACGTAGTGTTTTGGAGGTAATCTCGTTTCCCCTATTTATCCTGTACTCAATTAAATTTCGAATATTATTGTCATGAGCAAACCATTTGAGTTTTGGTACTACAACAGTATCATTTCCTTTAAATTTCGTTTCACTACCACTTGCATACTTGATTTTACTATCGTTCACTGATTCAATTTCAGCAGATTCGTCTTTCGTTGCAATAGTTTGCATTTCAACAGATAAATTTTCCTTAATACCCGCTCTTTTTGCTTTCTTGTCATGCTTGACTTCATTCTCTTCAATTTGAACTGTACAGCTTTTTGCACCCAAAGAGTATGCAATATATTCCAACTCTGCTAATTTTTCCTCGTGTGCTTGTTGGAATACACAATCAAGTTTTATGTAACGTTTCTTTTCAAAGGAATCGACATAATAAACCTCATCACATACTGGCATAGGCACAAAATCTAACCCACTTTGATTTACAAATTCATCATATAAAAAAAGAACTTCTGTACCTTTTTTCTTCTCTCTCCATCCGATTGCTCCTTGGCAGACATCAATGTCACGTCGAACTGCGTCATCAACAATGCAAATAATATTAGGCACAAAAAAATCCGGACTGTTATACTCCTCTACAAATAACGGGTTATATTTTTTTAATCTTCTTTTATAACTATCTTCTTTTGCTTTTTCAGAAATATCTTTGGCTCCTTTCGCAATTTCACTCGCAAGAACCTTACTTCCACTTGCTGTCTGTGAAATAACGTTCGAAACCACCTCTATGCTTTTTTTACCTGTTACAGAGGCTACTTCAACCACACCTGCCATCAACTCATTTGCTTTTTTCTTAACAACAGGTCTTTTCACTTTCTCTTGTTCAGCTAATTCAGAAGGCATATTACCTTTTTCACTCATTTCCTTTTCCCCCAAATATTCATAAAAGTTTACACATAAAAGATAATGTAAACTTCGCGAATCCCTATGTCATATTGTTAAGTTTAGCACAAATCGATTGTCTAGTCTATTTCCAGCGTGAATTTATCATAGTCATCAACGATATTGTAGCCATTGGCAATCCTATCCTCTTGCGTAAACGATATCTCCATGAATGGATCCGCATCACGGTCTTTCCAATCTGCTTCTCTCAAATACACTGACATACGCAGGCTTGTTGGATAGCCGCTCATATCATATGAAAACATTATCGTATGAAAATCATTCTTTTTGACTTTCTCGATGAGCATCTTAGCATACGCATCCTTATCATCAATCTCGTCCTGATTTGCAAGAATTATGAGTCTATAATCTCCATCCGATGTGTGGTTGCTCACAACACAATCCGGAACACCAGCCTCATATTTCCCGTTTGTTTCGGTGTTTTTCGGTTCGCATGCCGTTAAAGTCAATATCAGTAACACCAAAATTAATACACTTAATCTTTTCATTGTTACTCCTTTCACTCCTAATTTTTGTACGACCTTACATTTAAAGTATAGGTTCATACACAATCCCTGTAAATACTTTGACCTCTTTTATCAAATTATACTTACATTTTTCAGTATATTCAACGCTTCTGATAAAAAAGATAATTAGTGTGTATTAGTTAGGAAAGAGAGGAATTGTTGTGATTAGTTACGAACCGTTGTGGGCTACCATGCAAGAAAAAGGAGTTACGACCTACACACTTATTTATAAACATGGTTTTAGTTCCAGAACAATCAACAATTTAAAACATAATAAAGGAATTACTGTTTATACAATCGAAAAGTTGTGTGAAGTATTAGAATGCACTCCTAACGATATAATTGCATTTACGAAAGAATAAAAAACCTAATCGGCAGCAACGCTGATTAGGTTTTATTTTATAAAAAAAACCGACCGGATAATTCCCGATCGGTCATACTCATACCATTAACATTCAAGTCGCAAAATTGGAATTTATCGCTCTGACAAACTCAATTTTCATCTAATGTTTAAACTCTTTTTTCTATAATCCGATGATACAAAACACATATTATATATATTCCAACAATAAATGCAGACACCTTTA
>JAXJVS010000079.1:0-17851 GCA_036308445.1 Bacilli bacterium
TCAGCAATAAAAGCTGAATTTGTAATTATAGTGATATCTTTTTTATTATGAGCAATTTCAATAGCAAGCAAAGCGCAACATGATCCTGATTCAATCATAATTGTTTCACCATCTTCAACAATTTCTAATGCTTTTTTAGCAATATTTTGTTTTATTTCATAATGATATGCTAAACGACTGTTAATATTATCACTAGAATAAAGATGAGCAAAACCATGTTCTCTTTTAACTAATCCTTTTTCGCTTAATTGATCTAAATCTTTTCTTATGGTAACTTGAGATACATTGAGTCTTCTTGAAAGCTCAGCAACATCCATTTTTGAATGTTCTGTTAATAATTCTAATATTTGGATATGTCTATCTATCATACTATCACCACCACTTATAAAATAACATAAAATAATTATGTTTACAATTTATTATACTTTCATTTGTAATGTTATTGTTTTTTGAGTATGACTAATGGTAAAATAGAGAACAGTAGGAGGAAGGGTTATGGAATATAGAATATTTGATAAATTAAATGTATCACCTTCATTATTGGGGTTTGGTTGCATGCGTTTTCCTTTAAATAAAGATGGTACAATAAATGAAATAGAAGCAGAAAAAATGATAGATGCAGCTATTAATAATGGTGTAACTTATATTGATACTGCTTATCCATATCATAATGGTGATAGTGAACCTTTTGTAGGTAGAGTATTAAAAAAATATAAAAGAGAGTCTTTTTATCTAGCAACGAAATTACCTATATGGGAAGTTAAGAGTCAAGAAGATGCAAAAAGAATTTTTGATGAACAATTAAAAAGATTAGATGTTGATTATGTTGATTTTTATTTATTACATGCATTAGATAAAGAAAAGTGGGGAAAAGTTTTAGAATATGATATTGTTTCTTTATGTGAACAATTAAAAAAAGAAGGAAAAATAAAATATTTAGGATTTAGTTTTCATGATAGATATGATGTTTTTAAAGAAATATTAGAATATCGTGATTGGGATTTCTGTCAATTACAGTTAAACTATATGGATATGGACATTCAGGCAGGAATGAAAGGGCATAATCTTGCGAAAGAAAAAGGAGTACCAATTGTTGTTATGGAACCTATTAAAGGTGGTTCATTGGCATCATTGCCACAAAAACAAGCAGATAAGTTCAAATCTAAAAATCCTGAAGCTACACTTTCTTCATGGGCATTAAGATATGTTGGAACATTAGATAATGTAAAAGTGATTTTAAGTGGTATGTCAACAATGGAACATGTTGAAGATAACTTACAAACATTTAAAGATTTTAAAAAATTAGATGAAGAAGAATTAAAATTAGTAGAAGAAGTGGCAGATGAATTAAAAGCAAGAACTCAAAATGGCTGTACAGGATGTGCATACTGTATGCCTTGTCCATTTGGGGTTAATATTCCAAATAACTTTAGATATTGGAATACGGCTTATATCTATGAAGATCATGATAAATTCAAGGCTAAGTTACTAGCTATGGGAGATAGTGCGGCAGATAAATGTAAACAATGTGGTAAATGTGAGAAGATGTGTCCACAACAATTACCAATTAGAGAACATTTAAAGAAAATTGTAGAATATACGAAAGAATAATAAAAAAAGAAGAATTTATCTATAACTCAGATTAAAATATTCAATTCACATTTACAGTAGCGAAGCACTGAATAAACCTGAGTTTGTAAATTCTTCTTTTTTGTTATGGATAAAATATATCCATAATATAATATGTTTTTTGTTAAGAAATGAATCATTTCTTCAAGATAAGTATAACATACTATAGTGATAGAAAATTTTGTTTGAATTATTTATTTTTATTAATCATTTTTTCGAATTCCTTTTGATACTGTTCTAATTTTGTTGTATCAAATGATTCATTATTTTTAATAGCATCATAGTTTTTGATCATTTCATTATATAGTTTATCCCAGGCATCTTTAATTTCCTGATCATCAATAAGCTGTATTTCTTCATTATATTCTTTTAATTTTGTTATTGAGTTTTCTATATCATCCAATGTTTCATTAACATCAATAGAAGAAACTTGAGAAGTTAAATAATCTTTCATTTTTGTTAAATCTTTATCAATGAATTCATTGCACCAGTTATTAATTTCATTCATTGTTTTCTCTTTTGTTTCTTCAACAAAAGAACATCCTGCAAAGATGACTAGCATACTTATAATTATTAATATTTTTTTCATAATATCAGTCCTTTCATTGTTATTATAGCATAGATTATTTAGCTTGTTTTCTTAATTGTATCATTAATGTAGGAATAAGGGAAAAAGCATAAATACATAAAAATTGAATGAAAGATAAAGAATGTATAGAAAATAAAGAATGACAATAAGGAATACATAAAATAAGATGTAATAAAACAAAACCAATAATAAAAGCAAATACTGTAAAGTGATTTGAAAATATGCCTATTTCAATCAACGCTGATTTTGAACGACAGTTAAAACCATGTAATAATCTTGTTATTGACATGGTTGCAAAAGCCATGGTAGAAGCACTTAAAGGTTCTTGTCTTAATCCCATAAAGTAAGAACACATAGTACATATTGCAATAATTGTTCCTTCATAAGTGATTTGTAGTATTGCTTCTTTATTTAATATGGATTCTTTTGCATTTCTAGGTTTCTCATTTAATACATTTGTTTTTTCTTTTTCCATCCCTATAGCTATTGCTGGAAGTGAATCAGTAATAAGATTGATAAACAATAAATGAACAGCATAAAAGGGTGTAGGTAAAACAAGTATAGAAGATAATAAAACACACAAAATACCTGCAAAATTTCCTGACAATAAATACAATATAGCATTTTTAATATTATTATAAACATTTCTACCAATCATTACAGCATTAACAATAGTTGCAAAATTATCATCAGTTAAAATCATATCAGCAGCATCTTTGCTTACTTCTGTACCATTTTTTCCCATTGCAATACCTATATCACTTTGTTTTAAAGCAGGAGCATCATTAACACCATCACCTGTCATTGCCACTATATAACCTTTTTTTTGCCATTGTTTAACTATTCTTAATTTATGCTCGGGAGTAACTCTTGCATAGATACTAACATAAGGTAGTAGATCACTTAATTGCTGATTATTAATAGAATCTAGTCCTTGGCCATCTAAACATAAATCATTTTCTTCATATATCCCAATTTCTTTACCAATTGATGTAGCCGTAATGATATGATCACCTGTTATCATAATTGGTTTAATACCAGAAGATTTACATTGAGTAATTGCTTCTTTACTTTCGATTCTTAAAGGATCTTTCATTGTTATTAGGGCTATAAATGTTAACTGATATTCATCCTCTTCAGTGACATGATAGTGATATATATTTTTATAAGCTATTGCTAAAACTCTTAATCCTTTTTTAGCATATTCTTCGTTTTCTTTTTCTAATATATTGATTTGACGTTTTGTTAGTGGTTCTTTTTTTCCGTTGATAAGAATTGTCTGACATTTTCTGATAAGCTTATCAAAAGCGCCTTTTGTGTATAAATGATGATATGATGATACACTCATCAATTTTCTTGATGAATCAAAAGGGATCTCTTCTTTTCTTACTGTTTCTAATGAATAATTTTGATTTAAACAGCATTGATAAACAAATTCACTTAGTGCTATTTCAGTGGAATCACCAATCTTTTGATTTTCATGAATAGAAGCATTATTACAGATCTGACAAGCTTTTAATAAGACGAAATGGTCATGTAAAGAAGAATTGATATCATTTATAGATAATCTTTGATTATTTATAAATATAGATATGACAGTCATTTTATTCTGAGTTAAAGTTCCGGTCTTATCAGTTAAAATGACAGAAACACAACCTAAGCTTTCGACTGAATTTAAAGTTTTTACAATTGCATTTTTATCAGATAAAGTTTGAGTACTTATGGATAAGACTATAGTTACAATTGAGCCCATAGCTTCAGGTATAGCAGCAACAGCTAAAGCGACTGCTATTAACAGTGCATCTAATACATTTTGTCCATGATAAACATTTAAAAATAATACAAAAGCACAGATTATCAATATACCTATAGATAAAGATACAGAAAATTTATCAAGAGATTTTTGTAAAGGTGTTTTCTTCTCTGCTGTGTTATTTAGATATTGTGCTATTTTACCAATTTCACTATTCATTCCTATCGCTGTAACTACATATTCACCATGGCCATGAGTGACTAGAGTACTAGCATAAACCATATTTGTTCTATCGCTTAACATAACATCTTTATTAATTGTTTGATTGTGTTTTTCAACACTGGTGACTTCACCAGTTAAGTGACTTTCATTAACTGAGAATGATGAACAACGAATAATTCTTCCATCACCATTAATAACATCACCAGCTTCTACATAAACAATATCACCAATTGTAAGTTCATAAGCATTCATTTCTTTTAACTGATGATCACGTTTAACTTTTGCTTTATTTAAAGTAAGTTTTTGTAGACTTTCTAATGATTTTCTCGCTTTTATTGTTTGAATTGTACCAAGTAAAGCATTTAATATAATAACAATTAAAATGACTATTGTACTTTCTATTTGACCACTTAGTGCTGATATTATAGCCGATATTATTAATATAATAACAAGTAAATCTTTAAACTGTTTTAAAAAGATGATAAAAGGATGCTCAGCTTTTTTATCTTTCATTTTATTTTTACCATATTTTTTGATTCTATATTCTGCTTCTTTTGAGTTTAAACCATCTATAGAGGTATTTAATTCTTTAAGTATACTTTCTATGTTCTGGTTATAGTACATTCTTATTCCTCCTTTAATTTATTTTTTCGACAAATAAAAAAGACAAGAATAAAAAAAGAAATTCTTTAATCATCTTGTCTTTATTTAAAATCGATTTCTAAATAGATAATATCATTTCTTTTTTTAAAAGTAAAATAGATTTCATCGACAAAAAATAACGAAAAGGAAAAGAAAAGTGTTTTTCGTCAGTTTTTGTAGTATAATAAATAATGAGGTGGCTTTAATGGAGAACTTTACTATACTCAATACTTTTTTTAATATGATTTTAGGAAATGAACCTACTTATATGAGAGCTTTGTTTTCATCATATGAAGATTTTGTAGAAATGAGACAATGGATGAGAGATAAGAAATTACCTACTTTTACACTTGATACAATTGATGAAACTGTATTTAGAATGTTAAGACCTAAAATGACTGCTAATGAAGTAGGTGCTTTATTACATACTTATTTTGTAGAGGAAATGAAACAGATTCAAGATTTGTATAAAAATAGATTACAGGTTTTAATGCTTCCTTCATTGGAGAAGGAAATAGAATATCATCTGGATATTGCTGGTGATAATATTGATTATTATGAAGTTAAAGATATTTTTTATAGGAATGATTTATCTTTTTTTGACCCATTTCCGCCTTTTTTAATGGCGGTTAATCATTGTGATTTATGGGGTGGAGTATTGGTTTTTGATGCTCAAAATGAAGTTTTTTGTCCTATTCATAATGATAAAGATAAAGATTATGTTGAAAAAGCTTTAATGGAAAATAATGTGTTTGACATATTAAGACTTTATGATCATGATTCATATTTTATTCAGATAAGTGATCTTCATTTAGGTAGAGAGAAGACGATTAAAGGATTGAATCAATTATATACTTCTTTAGATTATATGATTCCTAAATTACATAGTCATTATAAACCTAAGTTTTTAATTACTGGAGATTTAATGGAAAGTCCAAATCGAAAAAATATGTATCTTGCGAATGATTTTATGATACATTTAAAAAAGATATATAAAGCTGATATTACTTTTATTCTAGGGAATCATGATGTTATTGTACATGGTTTTAATATGGGGAGAACTCAAAAAAGTAAAGTTATTGCTTATTTGTTGGGGGAACATGTTAAGGTTATTGAAGATGAAAAGTTAGTCATTATTAAGATAGACTCAACAAGTGAAGGGAATCTTGCAAGAGGAAAAGTTGGACAAAGACAATTAAAAGAAATAGATGATGAATTAGATACTATAGATCATTTAGAGGATTATACAATTATTGTAATGGTTCATCATCATGTTTATCCAATTACCAAAGCTCAGTTCTTAAAAACAAAATGGCATGAAAAAACATTTATTAATAAAATATTAGAATCTTCTAAAGCATTAGTAGATGCTGATTTGTTGATTCAATGGTTAGATAAAAGACATATTCAATATGTATTACATGGTCATAAACATTTACCTTTCTTTAGAAAAGAAGAACAGAAGTTTATTATATCTGGGGGTTCTTCTACTGGTAGTCTTAAGGAAAGTAAAAGTAAATACATATCTTATAATTTAATAAAATATAATAATCTTGAAAAGAAAATGAAAACTTGTATTATATTTTATGATGATAAACAGAAGACTGAATGTCAAAGAGTAGAAGTTTATTTGTTTGAGGAGGAATAAAATGAAGTTGCTTGATAGAATGAAAGATGAAGAGTTAGGACAAGCGTTGTTATATAATTTTACGAAAGCTTATGGGAGTGTTCCAATGGGATTGTATGATGTTGTTTTACCTCTTTTGTACATGGATGAGATTAGAGAAAGTTTGAATGAATATACTACTATAGAACAGTGTATTCAAGCCAATGTACAAAAAAATCCCTTGTTATCTGAAAAATTTGATGAATATTATGAAAGATATGAAGGTATTACTTCTAAAGCTTTAGCAGTAGGGATGTTACAGCATCATTTAGCTTTTAATGTTGTTAATAATGTAATGTGTGGTGAAGCTTTAGAGGCGGCTTTTCTTGATTTAAATGAAGCTATTTTATTAGCTGAAATGATGCAAGACAAAACAAAAGAAGATATTATTTCTTATTTTAAAAGTGAACCAATGAAAATTGTTGTATTACAGACTGATACTTTAGGAAAAGATATTGATTTAGCTGAATTTGAGAATCTAGGAAATGTTTCAATGTATCCGGTTGTTAATCAAGATCAAGTTGTAGATTTGATTCAAGATGCAGATATTGTTGTTACAAACAAAAATATCCTAACAGAAAAAGAATTAGCAGGATTAGATAAGTTAAAACTTATTGCTTTAACTGCTACAGGTTATAATAATGTTGATGTTGAATACTGTAAGAGAAAAGGTATAAAAGTTGCCAATGTTACTGGTTATTCAACTGATACAGTAGCTCAGCATACTTTATCTTTGGCTTTACATTTGATTGAAAAGAATCATTTATATGATGAATATGTAAAATCATCTCAATATAGTCAAAGTGGAATGTTTAGTTATTTTGATTATCATTTCCATGATATTAGTTCTATGACTTGGGGAATTGTAGGATTAGGAAATATTGGTAGAAAAGTAGCTGAAATTGTGACTGCTATGGGAGCCAATGTACAATATTATTCAACGAGTGGGAAGAACTCTAATCATGATTATAAACAGGTTGATTTTGATACTTTACTTGCTACAAGTGATATTATTAGTATTCATGCACCTTTGAATGATGCGACTTATCATTTGTTTAATAAAGAGTCAATGAGTAAGATGAAATCTGATTCTTATTTGATTAATGTGGGTAGAGGTCCTATCGTTGATGAAAAAGCTTTAGTTGATTTATTAAATCAAGGATGGTTTGATGGTGTAGGTTTAGATGTTTTTGAGGTTGAACCATTACCAACAAATAGTGCATTGTTTGATATAAAAGATAAAGATAAAGTGATTTTAACACCACATGTTGCTTGGGGATCAGTTGAAGCTAGACAAAGATTAGTTCATGAAGTCTGTTTAAATATAAAAGAGTTTATGCAGGGAAAAGAACGAAATATTGTAAATAAATAAAAAAGATAAACGTTAAGTCTATCTTTTTTTTGCATTCTTTTTGTTATTTCTTTTAAGTATAAGATCTAAACCATATCCTAAAAATCTAAATCCCAAAATAAATACTAATCCAATAGCTAATAGAATATGATTAGTATTATTAAATAAAGAATAGTATAAGATAAGACCAAAACCAATAAAGTATCCTATCATTGAAAATAATTCTAAAAAAGTGTTTTCTTCCTTATTCATCTTTTTCACCTCAACATGTTTATAATTATATCATCTTTTCATTTTATTTCAATATATGATATAATATGTGAGTAAGAGGTGAAAAGACAAATGAAATATGGTTGTATATTTGATTTAGATGGTACTTTAGTGAATTCATTGATGGATTTGGGATTATCAGTGAATAAGGTATTGGAAAATCATTATTTACCTACTTATTCAATTGAAGAATATAATTTTATGGTAGGTAATGGAGTAAGGAAATTGATGGAAAGAGCATTAAAACAACATAGTGATATGTTAGAAGAGTGTTTAAAAGAATTTTATGAAATATATGAAGAAAATTGTTTAGAAAACACATTACCCTATGAAGGTATCAAAGAATTAATTGAAAGACTAAAAGCAAAAGATATGAAATTAGCAGTTGTAACAAATAAACCACATCATTTAGCAGTAAAAATTGTGGAAACATTGTTTCCAGATACGTTTGATGCTATTTATGGACAACAGGATTTCTATCCAGTAAAACCTAGTCCTGAATCTACAATGTATGCTTTAATGGCAATGCGTCTTTCTAAAGAGGATTGTTTGTTTGTTGGTGATTCTAATGTTGATATTGAAACAGCGATAAATACTGATATGGAGAGTGCTGGTGTATGTTGGGGCTTTAGAGGTGAGCAAGAGTTAATAGAAGCTGGGGCTGATTATATTTGTTATAATCCTGATGATATTGAAAGGGTTCTTTTTCATGAGAATCGCAGTTAGTGCTTGTTTAGTAGGTGAAAATGTGACATATCGTGGTGATAGTAATAAAAATGAGAAGATTATAGAAATTCTAAGAGACCATGAACAAGTTCTTGTTTGTCCAGAGGTTATGGGTGGTTTATCGATTCCTAGAAAGCCTAGCGAAATAAAAAGCTTTTTACCATTGAAGGTAGAAAATAGTATTGGTGAAGATGTAACGAAAGAGTTTTATCGTGGTGCTTTAAAAGCTGTTAAAATCTTAAAAGAAAAGCATGTAAAAATGGCAATATTAAAGAAAAATAGTCCAAGCTGTGGTAATGAGACAGTTTATGATGGTACTTTTTCTCATACTATTATTGAAGGTAGTGGGGTATTTGTTTCTTTATTAAAAGCCGAAGGCATTGAGGTTTTCAATGAAAATCAGATTGATAAAATAAATAAATATATAGGAAAGGAAGAAGAAAAATGGGACATGTATTAAAAATGAAACCGGTATTTAAAGAAATGATCTGGGGAGGACATAAACTTAGAGATGTTTATGGTTATGATATTCCTAGTGATAATACTGGAGAATGCTGGGCTATTTCAGCTCATCATAATGGTGATTGTGAAATTGCAGAAGGGGAGTTTGCAGGTAAAACTTTATCTTGGGTTTTTGAAAATCATCGAGAATTATTTGGAAATATTGAAGGAAATCAGTTTCCATTATTAGTTAAAATTATTGATGCAAAAAATGATTTATCTGTTCAGGTTCATCCAAATGATGAATATGCCGGTATTCATGAAAATTCTTTAGGAAAGACTGAATGCTGGTATGTATTACAAGCAGATGAAGGTACAAAGATGGTTATGGGACATCATGCTCAAACTAAGGAAGAATTTGTGAAAGCTATTGAAGATGATGATTATGATAATTTGTTGAATTCTTTTACAATTAATAAAGGTGATTTCTTTTATATTCCTTCAGGAACTTTACATGCAATATGTAGTGGTTCATTAATTTATGAAGCTCAACAATCATCTGATATTACTTATCGTGTTTATGATTATCATCGTAAAGATAAAGATGGTAATGAAAGACAGCTTCATGTGCAACAATCAATTGATGTTACAAATGTACCTGCCGATATTTCAAATAATAAATTATTTGTAAATAGTCATTTAGATCATGGTACAAAAACAAGATATGTAGATAGTGAATTTTTCAAGGTTGATTGTTATAAATTAAAGGCTGGTGAAAATATTATAAAAAATGATACACCATTCCAGTTAGTTAGTATTATTAATGGTGAAGGTATGATGGATGATATGGAAGTTAAGATGGGTGATCATTTTGTCATTTGTAGTGATAAAGAAGAAACAATTTTTGATGGAAATATGGAAGTCATGATTACGACTCTATAGTTAGAAGTGAAGTTTAAACTTCACTTTTTCTTTTTTCTTTGCGATATGTAAAAAATTTGATATAATATGTAAACTAGATGAAGGAGTGGTAAATGTGAAAGAAAAATATTCTCCAATGATGATGCAATATTTAAAAATCAAAGAAGAAAATAAAGATTCTATTGTGATGTTTCGTTTAGGTGATTTTTATGAAATGTTCTTTGATGATGCAATTGTTGTGTCTAAAGTTTTAAACTTAACGTTAACTGGAAAAAATGCCGGAGTTAAAGAAAGAGTGCCAATGTGTGGAGTACCATTTCATTCAGTTAATGGTTATATTCAGAAATTAGTAGATAATGGTTTTAAGATTGCAATTGTAGAACAGTTATCAGATCCTGGTAAAAAAGGAATTGTAGAACGTGGAGTTGTTCAGATTATTACTCCTGGAACAATTATGGATTTATCACTTAATGAGAGAAAGAATAATTATATTGGAGCTTTAGGGGTTTTTGATTTTAATTATACTTTAGCTTATTGTGATATTTCTACTGGTGAATTTAATGTGTCTAACATTAATAAAGATGAACATTCTTTAAAAAATCAATTAGATTCACTTGCAATTAAAGAATTAGTAGTAGAAGATGAAGATATAAAATTTGATCACATGATGATGTCTTATTATACTAATGACAAGACAAATGAAAAGTATATTAAATTATTTGAAAGTATTAATGATTTAAAACAGATAAAGATATGTTCTTTATTATTGAATTATATGATTGAAACTCAAAAGAGAGATCTAGAACATATTCAACGTATTGAAGAAATTAAAAATGAAAATTATATTATTATGGATGCTTATACTAAGAAATCATTAGAATTAGTTAAGAATCCTCAAAATGAAACTTATGGTACTTTATTATGGTTATTAGATTCTACAAAATCAGCAATGGGTGGTAGACTACTAAGACAATGGATAGAAAGACCGCTAGTTCATAAAGAAAGTATTGAAAAGAGATTGGATATTGTTGATTTATTTGTAGAAAACTTCATTGAAAGAGAAACCATTAAAGATATGATTAATGAAGTTTATGATATAGAAAAATTAGCGGGTAGAATTGCTTTTGGTAATGTGAATGCTAGAGATTTAAAATGGATTGCATCTTCATTAAAGATAGTACCAGAATTAAAATATCAGTTACTTTCGTTAAATCATCCTTATACAAATGAGTTAGCAGAACATTTAGTAGATTTATCGTCTATTACTGATTTAATTGATAATGCGATTGTAGAAAATCCGCCACTTACTATTAAAGAAGGTGGAATCATTAAAGATGGTTATAATAAAGAATTGGATGAATTAAGATATATTAAAGAAAATGGTAAACAATGGTTAAGTGATTTTGAAGCAAGAGAAAGAGAAAAAACTGGTATTAAAGGTTTAAAAGTTGGTTATAATCGTGTGTTTGGATATTATATTGAAATTACCAAGAGTTATTTACCAATGGTAAAAGATGAATTTGAATATACAAGAAAACAAAGTTTATCTAATGCTGAAAGATTTGTAACACCAGAATTAAAAGAGATGGAATCAAAGATATTAAGTGCGAATGATAAGATGATCGCTTTAGAATATGAAATATTTGTACAAATGAGAGAATATATTAAGAAAGATGTTCATCTGATTCAAGATGTTGCGAAAGCTATTGCTTCAATTGATGTTTATCAATCATTAGCATCAGTTGCTGGTATTCAAAGCTTTGTAAGACCTACATTTAATGATGAACATCGTATTGATATAGATGAAGGAAGACATGGGGTTATTGAAAAAGTCATATCTAGAAAAAATTATGTTGCTAATGATTTGCATATGACAAATGATAAACCGGTGTTATTGATTACTGGTCCTAACATGGGTGGTAAATCAACTTTTATGCGTCAGACAGCATTGATTATTATTATGGCTCAGCTTGGTTCTTTTGTGCCTTGTGATAGGGCAGATTTACCTATATTTGATCAGATTTTTACTAGAATTGGTGCAAGTGATGATTTGATTTCAGGTCAATCTACGTTTATGGTAGAAATGTTGGAAGCCAATAATGCTTTAAGATATGCGACTAAAGATTCATTGATTATATTTGATGAAATTGGTAGAGGGACAGCTACATTTGATGGAATGGCTATAGCTCAATCAATGATAGAATATATTGCAACTCAAATTGGCTGTATAACATTGTTTTCAACTCATTATCATGAATTAACAATGTTAAGTAGTCAATATGGTATTCAAAATGTCCATGCCAGTGCTTCTATTGATAATGATCATATTGTTTTCTTATATAAGATTAAAGAAGGAAATTCTAATCGTTCTTATGGTATTAATGTTGCTAAACTTGCTAAATTACCTGATGAAGTTATAAATAGAGCAGATCTTATTTTACATTCATTAGAAAATAATGATGTTAAACAGACTGTGAAACAAACAGCAGAAAATAAGATAATGATTAAAGAAAGTGAAGTAGAGAAAATGTTAAAACAGATTAATCCAATGGAATTATCACCATTAGATGCTTTAAGTACATTAATAGAATTAAAAAAACTATGTTAGAAGGAGGTAAAAATGGCTAAAATTAAACAGTTGGATGAAATTCTAGCAAATAAAATTGCAGCTGGAGAAGTTGTTGAAAGACCTGCTAGTGTTGTTAAAGAATTAGTTGAAAATAGTATTGATGCTTCTGCTTCTAAAATAGATGTATATATTAAAGATGGTGGTATTGAATTAATAGAGATAGTGGATAATGGTCATGGGATGGACTATGATGATGCTCATTTATGTTTTTCGCGTCATGCAACAAGTAAAATTAAAGATGATCATGACTTGTTTTGTATTTCTACTTTAGGATTTAGAGGTGAAGCAATACCTTCAATTGCTTCTGTATCTCATTTTACTTTAAAAACAGCTAATGAAAATGAATCTATTGAAATCGAATATGAATTTGGTAAATATAAAGGAGAAAGAAAAACCGATTTAAAAAGAGGAACTCATATAAAAGTAGAAAAACTATTTCAGAATGTTCCTGCTCGTTTAAAATATCTAAAATCTGTTAATACAGAATTTTCAGCTATTTATCAATATATTGAAAGATTATCATTAGCTTATCCTCAAATTGCTTTTTCTTTATATCATAATGATAAACTTATTTTTAGAACAAATGGAAAAGGACAATTATTAGAAGTTATCTCATCAATGTATGGAATTAATGTTGCTCGAAATATGATAAAAATAGAATTTGAAAATGAAGAATTCTCTATTTCTGGTTACATTTCTAAAATAGATACGTCTAGGGCTTCGAAAAATCATATTATTACTCTTGTAAATCATCGATATGTTAAAAATAGCATGAGCATAGATGCAATTAATTCAGTGTATAGAAAATATTTGGCTGATAATCGTTTTCCTATTGCTGTCATTAATATTGAAGTTGATCCATATTTAGTTGATGTTAATGTTCATCCTTCAAAATTAGAAGTGCGTTTTTCTAAAGAGATAGAGTTAAGAGAATTGATTATGAATGGAGTAACTCAAGCTTTAAATCAAGTTAATCTTACATATCAGGTTAAGAATAGAGTGACTGAAAGAGAAGCTTTTAAACCTGATTTAACTCAAATAACTTTTGAATTGAAAGAAGAACCTGAAATTATAGAAGTGGAAGAAAGAAAAGAAGAAAATATTATCGCTAATAAGATAGAAGAAAAAAAGGCCGAATATCCAAAAGCAGAAGAAAAGATAGTATGTAAAGAAGAAAATATAAAAAGTAAAGAAACTGTGAAACCAATCAAAGAAAAAATATATGCAAAAGCACAGATACATGGAACATATTTAATTGGTGAAAATGAAAAAGGAATGTATCTGGTAGATCAGCATGCTGCTCAGGAAAGAATTAATTATGAATATTTTAAAGAAAAATATTCACATCTGGATTTAACCATGCAGCCATTGCTTGTGCCTTTGCAGTTCGAATATCCAATGAGTGATTTTCTTATTATTGAAGAGAGAAAAGGTTTATTGGAACAAGTAGGAATCCATCTGGAAGTGTTTGGTCAACATGGTTATATAGTAAGAGCATTACCGTTATGGATGAAAAATATTGATGAAAATGTTTTTATTGAAGAAATGATTGTACAAATTTTAAAGAAGAATCAGTTGAATGTTCTAGAGTTGCAAGAACATGCTATAGCAACTTTAAGCTGTAAAGCCTCTTTAAAAGCGAATACTTATTTAACTATCCAAGATATGCAGACGATATTGGATAATCTTATGCGTTGTGATAATCCTTATGTTTGTCCTCATGGTAGACCTACAATATTATTTTATAGTGAATATGAATTAGAAAAATTATTTAAAAGGGTGATTTAAATGAAAAAGATGTTTGTTGATTTTGTGTTAGGAGCAGCTGTTATTATGTTGATGGGATATCTTTTTGATGGAGTTTATATTAAAGATTTCTCTGCTGCATTTTTAGTTGCTATTGTTTTAGCTTTGCTTAATACGTTTGTAAAACCAATTCTATCTTTTATTGCTTTACCAATTACTTTTATGACTTTAGGACTTTTTAAATTAATTATTAATGCTTTTATCCTTAGTTTAGCAACTCGTCTTTTAGCTCCTGATTTTACTATTCATTCTTTTGGGTTGACTTTAGTTTGTTCTATATGTATTTCAATTTTGTATAGTATTTTCGGTATAGGAAAAGATGATGACTAAAGTTATAGTAATTGTTGGTCCAACAAGTGTTGGTAAAACAAAGATGGGGGTTGAACTAGCTAAGAAACTAAATGGTGAGGTTATTAGTGGTGATTCAATGCAAATATATAAAGGTATGGATATAGGAACTGCTAAAGTTACAGAAGAAGAAATGGATGGTATTCCTCATCATTTAATTAATATAAAAAATCCAGATGAACCATATAGTGTTAAAGATTTTCAAGATGAAGTTCGAAAATGTATTGAAAATATTACTTTACGTAATAAAATGCCTATTATTGTAGGAGGTACGGGTCTTTATATTAAAGCTGCTTTATATGATTATGAATTTAGTGAAAGTGAAATTGATCACGATTATTTTAAAGAAAAATATAAAGATTATACAAATGAGCAGCTTCATCAATATCTAAGAAGTATTGATATGAAGAGTGCTGATGAATTGCATTTTAATAATCGTCAAAGAGTTTTAAGAGCTATTGAAATATTTGAATTGACAGGTAAGAAAAAAAGTGAAATGTTGGAAGAACAACAACATATTTGTCTATATGATGCTTGTTTTATTGGTCTTACACTTGAAAGAGAACTTTTATATAAACGTATTAATCGTCGCGTTGATATTATGTTTAATAATGGTTTAGAAACTGAAGTGAAAAGATTGTATAACTTAGGTTATAATAAAACTATGCAAAGTATGAAAGGTATCGGTTATAAAGAATGGTTTGATTATTTTGATGGTTATATTTCTAAAGGTGAAGTAAGTGAACTCATCAAGAAGAATTCACGTAATTATGCGAAAAGACAATATACTTGGTTTAAGAATCAGTTTGATATGCATTGGTTTGAGGTGAATCTAAATCATTTTGATGAAACAGTATTAAATGTTTTAAGTTTTTTAAAAGAAAATAAGATATGCTAAAAGGAAATCATTTTTGATGATTTCCTTTTTGATTTAAAGCTTTTATGTTATTTGTACGTCCGTGTTTCAGTATTCTTCGATAATTTTCAGCAAGAGCTTTTTCGTATTGACTAGTCATCCAAGGAATATAAAACTGTTCATTTTTGATTGCATCTGGTAAATATTGGATATATTCCCATAATTCTGGTCGATTATAATTGTATTTTTCATCTTCATCTAGTCCCACTGGTGTTAATCGTAAATATAAAGGTGCTTTATATGCGTGTTGTTTTAAAGAAGATAATGCGGCATCAATAGCAGCTTCACTAGATTTAGATTTGGGTGATAGGCATAAATCAATAATCACACTAGCGATAGGAATTCTCGCTTCAGGAAAACCAATAGTTTTTGCAGCTTGAAATGCCATGACAGTACGCATACAAAGATTAGGATTTGCTAGACCTATATCTTCATAAGCGGTTGTGATTAGTCTTCTTTCTAACGATTCAATATCTCCTGCTTCTATTAATTTTGCAAAATAATACATAGCACCATTTGGATCGCTTCCTCTGATCGATTTTTGTAATCCGCTTAATGTATCATAATACTGATCTTCATCTTTATCATATTGTACATTAGGATGGGTTACAACCTTTTTGATATCATCCAATGTGATATAGTTATCTTGTGTTACAATACTTGCTGCTTCTAAACAATTATAGGCATAACGAATATCACCACTAGAAAGTTTTGCAATATATGCTAATACATCTTCTTCAACTTGATATTTATTGTTCAATCCTTTTTCACTAACAATTCCTTTTTTTAATCCCTTTATTATATCATCTTGCGTCAATGGCTGTACTTCTAAAATATGACAACGAGATCTAATGGCAGGATTGATAGAATGATAAGGATTAGCAGTAGTACATCCAGCAATAACAAGTAAGCCGTTTTCAATATGTGGTAATAGATGATCCTGTTTGTCTTTATTTAAACGATGAACTTCATCGATAATAACAAATAGCCCATTAGATAATTTAGCCTCAGCAATAATCATATCCATTTCTTTTTTATTTCCAGTAGATGCATTAAATATTCTAAAAGGTATATTTAAATCGTTAGCAAGGGCACTAGCGATAGTAGTTTTACCACATCCGGGCGGACCGTATAGTATAATTGATAAAGGATGCTTTTTATTGACGAATTGTCTTAATAATCTTCCTTTACCTATTAAATGTTGTTGCCCTAATATATCGTCTAAAGATTGTGGACGCATTCTATGTGCAAGAGTTGTGTTCATTTTTCACTTTCCTTTAAATTAAAATTTGATATAATGATTATATCATTTTTTTAAAACGAAAGATAGGTGAATAAATTATGAAATTGGTTGTACAAAAGGTTCAATCTAGTTCAGTAACAATTGATAAAAAAATAAATGGTCAAATAGAACGGGGATTTATGGTTCTTGTTGGTTTTACTCATACAGATGACAAATTAATAGTTGATAAAATGATAGATAAGCTTATCCATTTAAGAATATTTATGGATGAAAACGACAAAATGAATTTATCATTGTTGGATGTGGGAGGTAGTATATTATCTATATCACAATTTACATTATATGCAAATTGTAAAAAAGGAAGAAGACCAAGCTTTATAGATGCTGCTAAACCGGACTTAGCATCACCATTGTATGATTATTTTAATGAAAAAATAAAAATGCTTGGAATTAAAGTTGATACAGGAATTTTTGGTGCTGACATGAAGGTGTCGTTAATTAATGACGGACCGATCACAATAATATTGGATAGTGAAGAAATATTCGGCTAAAAAGATAAAAAGGAACATTAAATAATGTTCTTTTTTTATTATAGAATAAAAAACACATAAAAAAAACAAAACGGAAAAAAGCACGATGAGAAGGGGAAAAAAGGGGAGAAAGAGGAGAAATCAGAGAAAAAAGGAGAAAAAAAGTGAA
>JAXJVS010000080.1:0-25526 GCA_036308445.1 Bacilli bacterium
GCAACAATCAAAAAAAGTATAGTGATAACTGTTCTTTTCGATTTTGCGGATGGGTTTTTTGTTTATTATTGGAGGTGTACACATTGATTATTAATAAAATATTAAATAATAATGCAGTGATTACATGTAACGAGCAAGGAAAAGAGATCGTAGCAATGGGTAAAGGAATTGCATTCCAAAAGAAAAAAGGAGATTGTATTGACGATACAACAGTTAATAAGGTTTACAAATTATCGAATGGAAAAATTATGAATGATTTGGAAAATATGATTTCATCTATTCCTATAGAATATGTTTCTATTACTTATGATATTGTAGATTTGGTAAAAAAACAATACAAGAAGAAACTGAATGATACAATTTATGTTTCATTAATGGATCATATTTATTCTGCAGCACAACGTCTAAAATTGGGGATTTGTCTTAATAATGCAATGTTGTGGGATATTAAACAGTTTCATCATGAGGAATTTGAAATTGGCATAAAAGCTTTGGATTTGATAGAGAAGGTATTGCACATTGAAATGCCAATTGACGAAGCAGGATTTATTGCATTACATCTTGTTGAAGCACAATTGGATTGTACAGAACCTATTGTTAATAAAATAACGGTACTGATGGATGAAATCTGTAATATTGTTCGCTATCATTTTACGATTGAATTTGATAAAAACTCTGTCTATTTCTTTCGTTTTATAACACATATTAAATTTTTTGCACAGCGTTTATTTACTAACAAACAGTTAAAAAATAAAAGTGAAAATAAAGAATTATTGACAATGATTAAAAGTAAATATGGAAAATCCTACAAATGCGTAGTAAAAATAAAGCAATTTATTCTTCAAAAGTATTATTATTCTTTAACAGAAGAGGAACAGCTTTATCTAACAATTCATATACAAAGAATTGTAGATGAATTGAAGGAGCATTTACAGGAATAGGGAGGTGTATAATAAATAAAGAATCATATAATTAAAACTGTAACTTAATTAGGATGGTAACATTAAGTTGGCCAAACCTTCATAATCTAAAAATTAGAAAGCATGGAGGAAGAAAAATGAATTACGAAAAATTAGCAAATGACATTTTAAGCCTTATTGGAGGCAAAAATAATGTGTCACGTTTAACACATTGTATTACAAGATTAAGATTCAATTTGAAAGATGAATCTAAAGCGGATGAAACAAAATTAAAAGAACTAGATGGAGTCATTGGTATAATTAAACAAAATGGACAATTTCAGGTAATAATTGGAAATGATGTAGACAAAGTATTTGATATTTTAATGCCTAAGTTGAATTTAAAAAATACCAATAGTGTAAATACAAAAAAAGTAGGAATATTCTCACAAGTTATTGATGCTGTGTCAAGTATTCTTTCGCCATTGATTCCACCATTGGCTGCAGCTGGTATGATTAAAGTATTATTGTTAATCCTAACAATGATTAATATACTAAGTTCTGAATCTGGAACATATACAGTATTAAATATGATGGCTGATGCAGTATTTTATTTTATGCCACTATTAGTGGCTTATAGTGCAGCTGAAAAATTTAACTGTAATCGTGTTATGGCTATTGCTTTGGCAGGGATTTTGATACATCCTACGTATACTGCTTTAATTGGTGTAGAAGATGCATCTTTATCTTTCCTTGGAATTACTATTCCACTAGTAAAATATAATGCAACAGTATTACCAACATTAATGATGGTATGGTTTATGTCTTATGTAGAGCATTTTGCTGAAAAAATTTCACCAAAAGTGATTAAAGTATTCTTTCAACCACTATTAGTAATGTTAATTGTTGCACCTGTTACTTACATAGTAATTGGACCGATTGGTAACTATGCAGGTACATTATTAGCAAGTGTGATTTCTGCGGTTCAAGCTGAAGCTAATTGGCTTGCTGTAGCAATTTTATCTTCTGTATATTCATTACTTGTTATGGTGGGAATGCATAGAGCATTAACACCTATTGGATTATCATTATTTACTTCTTTAGGATATGAACCATTAATGAAAGCAGCATCTTTATGTTCTAACTTTTCTCAAGCAGCCAGTTGTTTAGCAGTTGCCTGTAAAACTAAAAATAAAGAGTTAAAGCAAATTGCAGGGTCAGCAGCTACAACGGCGTTTGTAAGTGGAATAACAGAACCTGCTATGTATGGGATAACTTTAAAGTTAAAGCGTCCTTTAATTGCATGTATTATTTCTAGTGCAATTGCAGGGATATATGCAGGTCTTGTTGGTGTTAAGGCTTATGCATATGCAACTCCAGGAATATTCTCTTTTGCTATGTTTATGGGGCCTGATGGAAGTAATATTATTCATGCGATTATTGCAGCATTAATTGCTATTATAGGTGCCTTTGTGTTAACTTGGTTATTTGGATTTGAAGAGCCAGAGGAAGATATAAATGATGATGTGATTGAAATGGTGGAAGGAAATGCTGTATGTGAAATTACAAGTCCAGTAAAAGGAAGGATTATACCCTTAAAAGACGTAAATGATGATACATTTACTAGCGGTGTTGTTGGAGATGGTATTGCAGTATATCCAGAAGACGATATAATCTGTTCTCCTGTAGATGGAAGAGTTTGTGTTGTTTTCCAAACAAAACATGCATTAATGATTCGTTCTGAAAACGGTTGTGAGGTTTTATTACATATTGGAATTGACACAGTGAATTTAGAAGGTAAATACTTTAAAACATTAATAAATGTAAATGATACAGTAAAAAAAGGAGATCCACTTGTAAAAATTGACCGAGAAAGTATAAAAAAAGAGGGATATGATCTTACAACTTGTGTTTTAGTTACTAATATGGATCAATATAGTGGTATTAACAAAACAAAAAATAGTATTGTTTCTAAAGGTGAATATCTAATGAACACAATGGAGAAGAAATTATAATGTATGCAGATTTACACATGCATACCAATTATTCTGATGGTGTGTTCGAAATTGATGAAGTAATAAAAAAAGCAAAATACGCTGGTTTAAAATGTATTGCTATTACTGATCATGATACTTTTTCACATTATTCAAAAGTAAAAGATTTAGGAGAAAAGTACGATGTACTTACAATTCCTGGGGTTGAAATAAGTTGCTATAATTACAGAATGTTTAAAAAAGTTCATATTGTAGGCTTGTTTTTGAATGAAACTGCTCCTCATGTGGAAGCCTTATGTAATAAAATCTTAAAAAAAAGAGATGCATATCATAAACAATTAATTAAGCAATTTTGTGATATGGGATATGAAATTACTTATGATGAATGTAAAGCTTTTTCGCCTTATAGCATTGTGTTTAAAATGAATATATTTCAAGCAATTAAGCAGAAATATCCAGATGTTGATGATTTGTTTTATAAAAAATATTTTCAAGGAAAAGTAGAGCGAAATGTTGAATTGAATATGGGTTATGCTACTGTTGAAGAAGGAATAAAAGCCATTTTAAAAGATGGTGGAATTCCCATTCTTGCACATCCTAACTTTTATGATAGTTTTTCAGAAATAGATGAATATGTTTCATATGGATTAGAAGGAATTGAAGTGGATCATCATTCTATGAACGATAAAGATCGTTTCTATGCTAAGAAACTTGCTAAAAAATATCATTTATACCAAAGTGGAGGTAGTGATTTTCACAAAGATCGTTATACAGATGATGGGAAAGAGCACTTAGGAACATTTGGGCTTAGTGAAGAAGAATTTACAGCTTTTATGTATGAAGTTCGTAAGATTAGACACTATGAATGATTTAACATTTGAAATGCAAATTATATCCATATTTCGTTTAATAACTG
This sequence comes from Bacilli bacterium, assembly GCA_036308445.1. Taxonomy (GTDB): domain Bacteria; phylum Bacillota_I; class Bacilli_A; order Erysipelotrichales; family Coprobacillaceae; genus MGBC113645. The sequence continues at coordinate 3,810 of JAXJVS010000080.1, forward strand.
CTTTATTTTTGGGAGTAGTTGTAGGATATGAGCGTAAAAACCGTCATAAGGAAGCAGGAGTTAGAACTCATGCAATAGTGGCTATAGGGTCTTGCTTAATGATGCTTATTTCTAAATATGGATTTATGGGTGCAGGTGATTTTGATGAATCACGAATTGCGGCTCAGATAATAAGCAGTGTTGGTTTTCTTGGAGCTGGAATCATTATGATAAAAGATGATGCTATCTCTGGATTGACAACAGCAGCAGGAATATGGGTTATCAGTGGAATAGGTATGGCTATAGGAGCTGGATTGTATGTTATTGGTGTTGGAACTACTATTTTGATGCTTCTTATACAAATGATTACGCATATATCATATACGTAAAATGTAAAGAAAAGAGAAAAAACAGGGAATAATATCAATTAATGATTATCTGTGAATATCTCTTTTTTTATATCATAAGATTATCTGTTAGTACAGTGAATATATATTAGTAAATTTGTGAAATCAGTATTAAAAAAATAGATAGATCAAGAAATCACGAATTTATTTTATTATTAGATGAGTATAAATAAAATATAATTTCAAGAAGTGATAGGTTAACTTATTGTTAAACATTTACGAATATTCATAGATCATTTTGAAATATATTAACTTTATAATAAAGAATATTGGAAAGAATGTAAAAAAATTAGAGATTATATTATTTTATCTATAAATACTAATCTTTAATTCATAAGATATGGGCTAATTCTCTGTTTCGAGGTTATATATGCAGAAAAATGTAGACCCATATCTTTTTTTATGTAAAAAAGTATGATTATGACTTCATATTTTATAGTTTGATTATTATATCTATGCAGGAAAAAAAGATATCATATTATCTTAGATCTAAATCAGTTTGTATTGTGATATAAGAATTTGATGGTATTCGTTATGTCAGTGTTCTTTATCAGATCTTTGTAATCCAAAAGATTGAAGAAAGATCAGAGTAATCTAAATCGATGAACAACCTAAAACTAGACAAGTAAAAAAAGTAGATGCTACCTATAATTCACACATGGAAAACGGATAGTATACTTCACTGTTTTGGAAGCATGAAGCATGGATAAAGTGGCATTCATGTTTAATAATTTCCAAGATATTTTCAAATTTACTTTATAGACTTACTCAATAAAAAAGTAACATATTTAATTATAATTTATTATATCATGAAAACAAAATATATTAATGAAATAAATATTTCTTTATATAAATTAACGAAATATTTATATTCATTTTACTCCCCTTTGATATTTCTATCCTGATAGCTTTGATAATATTTAGGTGTCATATTGATAGGGGGTATTTAAAATGGAAAATAAAATCGAAATGACAAAATCACAAAAATTAATGACATTTGTATTAAGTATGTCTCTTTATGGATTAGCTACATTATTCACTGAGCTTATTCCAAGTTTTCAAGTAGGGATAGTTGAATTTTCAGTAGAATATTTTATTTTTATTCCTTTGATTTTAGCTATGTTATTTGATCCATTCTCAGCTGCCGTAGGAGCTGCAACTGGAGAACTTATTTTTAGTGAAATTATGTTAGGGCAATTTGGTGGTTTAGGCGAATTAGAAAAATTTATTACTTTAACTATAGGTATATATATTGCAGGAAGATTAGTAAAAAATCCTAAAAATATTAAATCTGTTGCTTTTGCTTCAATTTTAGCAGTTATTATTCAACAATCTTTAGGATGTATAGTTGATATCTTAAAAGTTCAATTTGCAGTAGAAGAATTTGAAGCTGTAGCTGGATTACCAGAATCAGTATTCTTTACTGAAGGATTTGCTTGTTTAAATGATATATTATTTTCTGGCGTATTGTTTTCATTATTACCATGTATGTATTTAGTACCTAGATTATATGGAAAAATTGAACCATTATTAGGTGTAAGTCCTAGAAATGAAAATACAGTTATTGCGAGTGGTGATATTAATTTAAAAACAGTTGTATATTGTGCTATTGCTTTTGTTGTGGCGATTTTAGGGGAATTTATGTCTGAAAATGGTATGAGTATCATTGATTGGGAAGCAACTTGGGCAGAAAGTCAAAGTGCTATGATTGTAAGTGCCATAGTAGCAATTGTTGTTATTGTTTTAGCTGTTTTAAAGATTAAAAAGAGAAAAGAGGTTTAGTCATGATTAAGATCTGTGATTTAAGTTTCACATATCCAATGGCTGATGAACCAATCTTAAAAAATATTAATTTAGAAGTAAAAAAAGGTGATTTTGTCGCAATTGTTGGTAACAATGGTTGCGGCAAATCTACGTTATGTAAGACTTTAAATGGATTGATTCCTCGTTTTATTACAGGAAAATTAGAAGGAACAATTTTAATAGATGGACATAATGCGATTGAATTAGATATTAGTGATTTAGCTAAGAAAATAGGATATGTATATCAAGATTTTGAAAATCAGATTGTTTGTCCAACTGTTTTGGAAGATGCGGCATTTGCCTGTATGAATTTTGGTTTAGATGATTATGAAGAAAGAGCTTTAAAAATATTAAAGGTCTGTGGATTAGAAAATAAGAAAAATGATTATATTTGGCAATTATCAGGTGGACAGACACATTTATTAGCTTTAGCAGGAGCAACAGCTTTATCTTCTGATATTTTAGTTTTAGATGAACCTATAGCTCAATTAGATCCTAAACATGCTAGAATTATTTATGATGTTTTAAAAGATTTAAATGAGAATTATGGTAAGACCATTATTGTTATTGAGCATCATAGTGAATATATAGCGAAATATTGCAAGAACGTTATTCTTATGAAGGATGGTAGCATAAAATGGCAATTACCAGTTAGAGAAGCGTTATCAAGAGTAGAAGAATTACAGGAGTGTTCAATTTTTCCACCTCAAGTTACAATTGCAGCTGCAAAGTTAAAGGAAATGAATATATTTGATTCATCTATTTCTTTACCTACTACTATTGAGGAAGGTAGGCAATTGTTTAAGAGTTTTAAATATTTTACTGATGGTTCTAAAAATATCTTTAAGCATCCTAAAGATGAAAAGGTTATTGAATTTAAAGAAATCAGTTTAAAATATAAGAGTGTAAAAGGAGAACCATATCAATTAATGGATCATTTTTCTTTAGATATATATAAAGGAGATAAAATTGCTTTAATTGGATCTAATGGAGCTGGAAAATCATCTTTAATGAAATTAATGGTAGGTTTATTAAAGCCAAATGAAGGACAGGTATATATATGCAATAAGAATACGAGAAAATATAGTGCAGAACAATTATCTGAACATATTTCATTAGTTTATCAGAATCCTGAAGATATGTTTATAAAAGATAGTATTAGAGCAGATATAGAGTTTGCGATGAAAGAAAGAAAAGTAGAAAACTATAAAGTTAAGGCTGATGAACTTATAGAATTATTTGATTTAAAGGATATTCAAAATAGAGATGGTAGATTGATGTCAGGAGGACAAATGAGAAGAGCTTCTTTAGCTATTGGGGTAGCATTGAATCCTTCTATCTTATTATTAGATGAACCTACTGCTAATCTAGATATTGCAACAAGAAAAGATATAATGAAGACCTTAAATGTTCTTAAAGATGTTGTAGAAACTGTTATTATTGCAACTCATGATATGGAACTTGTCTGTGATTGGGCACAACGTATTATTGTTTTAAATGCAGGAACGATTGTTAAGGATGGAACACGTAATGAGGTGTTTGAAGATAAGTTTGTAAGAAATAATGTGGGGATAGAACCTCCGGATATTTATAGAATGGCAGAAGCATTGAATTCTAGATGTTATTCATTAGAAGAGTTTGTAACGATGTATGCTAATCATAGGGAGATGATATAATGCAAAAGTTATCAGAAAATATATTGGATAAGTTTTCAATAGATTTTATTAGAAATCAAGTATTAAAGAATGCCTATGGGAATGATGATACTTTTATAGCTCAATTAGATCCAAGAACTTTAATAGTATGGTATTTATTTTTTGGACTTGTTCCTTGGTTTTTAAATGATGTATATCTTTTATTATGTTTATTTATTTTTGTTATTATAACTACAAAAATGGCTAAGGTTGCACCACTTGTTTTATTTTTGTTTGTTGTAGGGGTTTTTTCTCAAACAGGATATTTATTTATTACAACCTTATTTTTTGGTGGGGATTTAACAGCTGCTTCACCATTATTGATTATGACTCTTAAAGTGACAATCTCTTCTTTAGCATCTATTACTGTTTTTTCAGGATTAAATCCTGATAGATTAGCAACTGGATTGCTTTATTTTGGGTGTCCTGATCAGTTATCTTTTAGTATATCTTATGCTTTTCGTATTTTACCTATTTTAATGGAAGAATTTCAAAATATTTTACTATCATATCGTTTGAGAGGACATTCTCCTAATAAAGATGGTTTTATTGGTAAAATAAAATATTTAATTTATCAGGTAAAAATTATAATCATGTCATTTTATCCTTTAATGTTAAATACAGCTAAAAGAAGTAGGACAACTGTAGAAGCTTTAGAATTAAAAGGATATAGATATGCAAATGAAAATAAAGTAGTAAGAAATATAAAAATGAAAACATTAAAATTAACTTATAATGATTATAAGTTTATAGCTATATCGTTAATCTGGATTATTATATCCTTTGTTATAGCTGAATTGTTTTAGGAGGTATTATGAGGATAGATTTTCATACACATGGTAAATTAGCTAAGAAATTACCTTTTTCTACTAAATATACAGATTTATTATTTAAAAAGGCAAAGAATAGTGGGTTAGATGCAATTTGTTTAACTGAACATTTTAATACTTTAGAGTTTGATAAGATGTATCATTATATATATGAACAATGTGATAAAGTAGGTGACTGCTGTATAACTAAAGAAGGATTAAAGATTTTCTTTGGTATGGAAGTGGATATTAAAGAGGGTGGTCATACATTGGTTATAGGAAAATTTAATGATATTTTAAAGCTTAATCAATTATTGGAAAATAATAAGACAAAGGATACCTTTTTAAGTTTTGATGAATTAATTTCTTTATACCAGGGATATAATGTGATTTTTGGAGCAGCACATCCTTTTAGAGAGAAAAGTCATATACCTGAATTATCAGATCATCAGTTAAAGTATTTTGATTTTATAGATTTAAATGGAAAAGATCTTGCGAATGATTTAAGCAAGACTAAAGAAAGTATTTATCAATTTGCAGGACGTTTAAATAAACCAATTGTAAGTGGTAGTGATACTCATCAGGCAACTCAATATGGATGTGTATATACTTGTTTAAAAAATGATGTGAATTATATTGATGATTTAAGAAAAGAAATAAAGGAACAAAACTATTATATTAATATAGCAGAGTCTATATATCTACAAGTAGAAGATGCTAATTTTCAAAAGCGTTTATTAAAGGAAATTCACCGTTTAGGTGGAGATTATGTTTCTATGTTATAAGATCCAAAGAATTATCTTTGGATCTTTGTTTTATACTCTTCTTTTAAATGATATATTTCTTTAATATGTTTTATATAATCATCTCCACCAACTTTAGCTACTTCTATAATTATTGCATCAATGAGTGCAGTTGCAGCAGTCATAGAATGATATTCTTTACTTTCACCACGATAGATAAAAATATTATCATCAGCCTGTAATTCTTCATTATTATGGATGCGACTTGTAAACATAAGAGTAGGACATTTTGTTTTCTTACAATAATCAATAAGAACTTGAGCTTCTATTGGTGTTTTTGAAAAAGCAAAGATAATGACTAAATCTTCTTTTTTTATTTTAGGAAGTATTTCAAAAATTTCTGACCCACTAGAAGGTAAAATAGATATTTTTTTTGAATATCTATTAAGTCTAAATTGAAGTAATTCAGCTAAGCCAATAGTTGCTCCCTTAGCAAATATATAAATTTCTTTAGCATTTACTATATTTATAATAGCTTTATTGAATGTATTTAAATCTAGATATTCCATTGTTTTTTCGATACATTGATTTTGATATTTTAAAAATTGAATGATAGAATCATTCTGATTTAATGAATATGTCAATTTAGATGCTGGATTTTCGTTGCTTTTTAAAATATATTGTTTTAATTCTTTTAAGTTTGAAAATCCTAGATGTTTAGGTAATCTTGATATTGTAGAAGCAGATATATGTGTTTTCTCTGATATTTCTTGAATGGACATAAAAGGAAAAAAGTTATATTCTGATAAATAAAATCTATTAATAGACTTTCATTTTTAGTTAATGTATATTCTATATTTTTTAATAAATCAATTTTCATAGTCATACCTCTAAAAGTTTATTTTTTTATTACTCTTATTATATCACAAAATGAATGATGATTTTTTTATAAAGGGATAATTTGTGATTTTATATAAAAAATAAAATTGAAAATATATGAAGTCACGAGATATAGAATAAGCTTTTAAAAGAGTTGATGATTTATTCTTCATTAGAATAACCATTCTTTTTAATTCTCTATAAGTTTTACTAAAACATTTGAAAAATGATAAGAAAAATTTGCATGCAACCCTCGAAGTAAGTTATCGTCTCAGGAAGTCTATAATTTACAACTCTCATTATATTAACTATTTTTATTGAAACAATAAGACATGTAAATGGGCTAAAATAAGAAAAAAATTATAAATATGAGACATAATCTATATACTATAATTAGGAAAGAACTATATCTAAACATATACAATATTATGGATATTTTAATTGTTTTATGTTATATTGTTTATAGAAGATAATTCTTCTCTAAAACGGAGAATCATAGCCTGAATTGGAGTGACTAAAACGGAGTTACCATAGCCTAAGTTGGTGCATTTTTAATTTTTAAGCAGAGAAGGTTTTATGACTTTTCTCTGTTTTGTTTTTATTGAGTAGAGTACAAGTACTTGATTTTTTTACATAATGAGAAATAGAGATTTAATTATACACTTTTCTTTAAGAAAAGGTTTTATAACCTTATGTTAAACCCATCGAATTCGAAGGGTAAAGATGTGATACAAAACGTATAAATGAATTATAAAATCCAATTTCATATATAAAACTAGATAAGTTTTATATATGAAATTTTGTAAGAAAATATAAATATTGATTTGCTATATTTTATTAAACTATCTTTAAAAATATAAAAATTAAGAATATGGAGGAAATATATATGAGTAATGAAAAATCAAATATTATTATGTACACAACTGAAGATGGTTTAACAAAGATTGAAACGACTTTTTTGGAAGAAACAATTTGGCTATCTCTAGATCAAATGTCAGAATTGTTTGATAGAAGTAAATCCACAATATCTAGACACATTAAAAATATATTTGAAGAAAGAGAACTAGAAAAAAATTCAGTTGTTGCAAATTTTGCAACAACTGCTTCTGATGGCAAAACTTATCAGGTAGATTATTATAATCTTGATGTTATTATTTCTGTAGGATATCGTGTCAAATCTAAAAGAGGTGTTCAATTTAGAATATGGGCTATGAATATTATTAAAGAGTATATGAAAAAAGGATTTGTATTAGATGATGAACGTTTAAAGAATCTTGGTGGAAATGGATATTTTAAAGAGTTACTAAATAGAATTCGAGATATTCGTGCTTCTGAAAAAGTATTCTATAGACAAGTTTTGGATATCTATTCTATGAGTATAGATTATGATCCGAATGCCGAAATATCTATTCAGTTCTTTAAAAAAGTACAAAATAAGATACATTATGCTATTCATGGACTAACAGCAGCAGAAGTTATTTATTCAAGAGCAGATGCTCAAAAAGAATATATGGGTCTTATGTCCTTTAAAGGGGAACAGCCAACATTAAAAGAAGCTGTTATTGCGAAAAATTACTTAAATGAAAAAGAATTAAAGTCAATGGGACAATTAGTTTCAGGGTATTTGGATTTTGCAGAAAGACAAGCTGAAAGAGAACAACCTATGACTATGGCAGATTGGGCTAAACATTTGGATAACATTCTTACAATGAGTGGTGAAAAACTTTTAGAAGGTAATGGTAGCATAAGTCATAAGCAAGCAATAGAAAAGGCTACGGATGAATATAAGAAGTATCAGGCAAGAACTTTGAGTTCTGTAGAAAAGGATTACTTGGATAGTTTGAAGTTTTTAGAAAGTAAAATTAAATAATGGTTATTTATATAGATATGGGTTTCTGATTACTTGAAATTGGATGTGCAGATAGATGCGGGCCCACATCTTTTTTTACGCAAATAAAAAGCCATGATTTTCATCATGACTTTATTTTTATAGTTTTAATTATTTACTAGCTTCTTCGATAGCTACTGCAACTGCAACAGTCATACCAACCATTGGGTTGTTACCAGCACCGATTAATCCCATCATTTCTACGTGAGCAGGAACTGATGAAGAACCAGCAAATTGAGCATCACTATGCATACGTCCCATAGTATCAGTCATACCATAAGAAGCAGGTCCAGCACCCATGTTGTCTGGGTGTAATGTACGTCCAGTTCCTCCACCTGAAGCAACTGAGAAGTATTTCTTACCTTGTTCAACACATTCTTTCTTATAAGTACCAGCTACAGGATGTTGGAAACGAGTAGGGTTAGTAGAGTTACCAGTGATAGATACGTCTACACCTTCTTTATGCATGATTGCAACACCTTCACGAACATCATCAGAACCATAGCAGTTAACTTTAGCTCTTGGTCCATTAGAGTAAGCTGTTCTAGATAATTCTTTTACTTCACCTGTGAAATAATCAAATTGAGTTTCTACATATGTGAATCCATTAATTCTTGAAATGATTTTAGCAGCATCTTTACCTAAACCGTTTAAGATAACTCTTAATGGTTTTTGTCTAACTTTGTTAGCTTTTTCTGCAATTTTGATTGCACCTTCAGCAGCAGCGAAAGATTCATGTCCTGCTAAGAAAGCGAAACATTCAGTATTTTCATCTAATAACATAGATCCTAAGTTACCATGTCCAATACCTACTTTACGATCATCAGCAACTGATCCAGGAATACAGAATGATTGTAAACCTTCACCAATTGTTTTAGCAGCATCTACTGCTTTAGTATCACCTTTTTTGATTGCCATTGCAGCACCTACGATGTAAGCCCAACAAGCATTTTCAAAACAAATTGGTTGAGTTGATTTGATGATGTTATATACATCAATACCTTTATCATCGCAGATTTGTTTAGCTTCTTCTAATGATTTAATATCATATTTAGCTAAAGCTGCAGTGATTTGGTTAATTCTTCTATCATAATTTTCAAATAATGCCATCTTTTAACCCTCCATTATTCCTTTCTTGGATCGATGTATTTTGGAGCATCAGCGAATCTACCATAAGTACCAGTAGCTTCTTTAACTGCTTCATTAGCATCTTTTCCAGCTTTAATCATATCCATCATTCTTCCAAGGTTAATGAATTCATAACCGATGATTTCATTATTGTCATCTAAAGCAAGTCTATTAATATATCCTTCTGTTAATTCAAGATATCTTGGACCTTTAACTTTAGTAGAATAAGCAGTACCAACCATACTTCTTAATCCTTTTCCTAAGTCTTCAAGACCAGCACCTACTGAAAGACCACCTTCAGAGAATGCAGATTGAGTACGACCATAAACAATTTGTAAGAATAATTCTCTCATTGCAGTGTTAATAGCATCACATACTAAGTCAGTATTTAAACCTTCTAATAAAGTTTTACCAACTAATGCTTCACTAGCCATTGCAGCAGAGTGTGTCATACCTGAGCATCCAATTGTTTCAATTAATGCTTCTTCGATAATTCCTTCTTTTACGTTTAATGATAATTTACATGTACCTTGTTGTGGAGCACACCAACCAATACCATGTGTAAAACCAGAAATATCTTTGATTTCTCTTGAATATACCCATTTACCTTCTTCAGGAATTGGAGCACATCCATGACTTGCACCGCGATTTACAGTGCACATTTCTTCAACTTCTTTTGTATAAATCATTTTTTTACTCCTTTCATTATTTTTAAAATGATTAATTAAAGATAAGGCTCTCCCTATATCCAGGTGAAGGAATCCACCTAATAAAATTATATGACAAAATATTATCAAAGTCAATGAAACATAAGTTCTAGATACGAAAATAAAGATAAAAACTTTTTCATAAGCAAGAAAAAATCAGAGATTAAAATCTCTGATTATTTTTCATTTACAGCATTATAAGCTAACTCAAAAATTTTCATAGCATTGAAGTTTTTGAAATCTTCATCACTAATTAAGATAACTGGTTTATTAGGGTCTAAAGCTTTAATCTTATCAACTGATCCTTTGATTTGAGGTTCTACTAAGATAACATCGGCCAATTCATAAGAATATTCAACTGCATGTTCAGATGCACTCCATACAGTAGCATCAACACGTTTTCTAGATGCAGCTTCCTTCAATTTAGTTGAAAATAAAGTAGATGTAACCCCCGCTAAACAACATAATAATATCTTCATGTTATTATCTCCTTCCTGTATAAAAATATCTATGTTTATTTTATCACAATCTCTTATGAATGACTAATAGAATATATCTTTTTTTTTAAAAAATTTTTATTAGATTGAGTAAATATGGTTATTTCTGTATAATATGGGTAGGATGAAGAAGGGAGTTATTATATGAATAAATTATTAAAGTTGATATTAGTTTTATGTATAGGATTTCTTATAATTGGTTGTTCAGTAGGTGAAGAAGAAGTCAACACTGAAACTGAAAATCAACAACAAGAAGAGAAAGAAGAAGAACAAAAAATAGAAAAGGTATCATTAACAATGTCTTTTGTTGGTGATGTTACTTTAGGAAATTATGTTGGACAAGGGTATAGTGGATCATTTAATGCTGAGTATAAAAATCAAAATAAAGACGCTTCATACTTTTTTAAAAATGTGAAAGAAGTTTTTGAACAAGATGATTTAACTATTGCAAATTTAGAAGGCCCATTAACAGATGAAACAAATTATAAAGAAAAAACATTCTCTATGCATGGTTTACCTGAATATGTAAATATTTTAAAAGAAGGAGATATTGAAGTTGTAACACTAGCAAATAATCATTCCTTAGATAGATTACAGCAGGGATTAGATGATACAAGGGAAATATTAACTCAAAATAATATAGCCCATTTTGGCTATGCTTATACACATATAGAAGAAGTAAAAGGAATTAAAGTGGGATTTGCAGGAGTTTATTTTCCTGATTCTTACAGTGATGAAATGGATGAACTTATAACAAAGTTAAATGAAGAAGCAGATATTGTTGTTGTCTATTTCCATTGGGGTATTGAAGGAGATAGAACACCAATGGCATCACAAAGAGAAATTGCGAAAGCTTGTATAGATCATGGTGTAGATCTTGTAATTGGTGCTCATCCTCATGTTTTACAAAAAACAGAAACTTATAAAGGTAAACAAATTATATATAGCTTAGGAAACTTCTGTTTTGGTGGTAACAAGAATCCTAGTGATAAAGATACAATGATTTATCAACATACATTTATTTTAGAAAACAAAGAAATAGTAGAAGAATCTAATAATATTATTCCATGTAGAATTTCTTCTACTACATCTAGAAATAATTATCAGCCTACAATTGTAGATGGTGAAGCAGCTGATAGAATATTAAAGAAAGTAAGTGCTATAGAATAGAAGATATTATGAAATAGCTTATTGATATAGCTGGTACAATGGTTTAAGGAAACCTACACAAGAAACAATACGCGTATTAAATAAAGTTATTATATTGTAGTAGCAACTGCTAGAGGAAATGTACTAGATATAGTTAAAGATATCATAATGATGGTGTTTCTAAAACTTTTATAAAGTATTTTGGTATTGAGAAGAGTTAGATTGACTCTTCTCTTTATTTATATTATTCTAAGTATTGATATCGGTTGACCTAATATGGAGGCTTTATTTGTTTGTATCATATCTACATCATTACAAGCAAGAATAAAAGCTGTGTTTGTCAATAAAACAGAACATAAAGTCTTGAATCAAGCTACTGATGTAGTATTAGTGATGATTATTGTTAAGTATTTATAAATTAATTGTGTTATGCAATTATTTTATTTTTTTGTTTTCATAAATACTTTTTTTCGATATTATTTATTTTGGGGTGATATAATGAATGCTTTCGCAAGTGATTTTGATGGAACACTTTATTTGTTAGAAATAGAGGGTAATTATAAACAAAGTGATTTAAATAAAATAAAAGAATTTCAAAAACAAGGACATTTATTTGGAATTTGTACTGGTAGACCATTAATTGGAATTGTTGAAAATCTTAAAGATAAAGTTAATTTAGATTTCTATATTGTAAGTAGTGGAGCATTAATATTAGATAGAGATTTTAATGTTATTGATGAACAGTTGATTTCATCTGATGTTATGAAAGACTTATATTATCGATATAAGGATATTGTCGATATCTTTATTCAAGGAAAAGCAATGTATGCTTTTAAAAGAAATGAAGAAGTTAATATCTTACAGACATTAATTAAAGATATTGATGAAGTAGAAGGAAATGTTTATGGTTTATCTTTTAATGCTAAAACAGAAAAAAATGCAAAAAGAGTTTGTAAAGAGATTAAATATTATTATAATGAATTAGACGCTTTTCAAAACAAAGAGTATATCGATATTGTAAAAAAAGGATGTTCAAAAGGAATAGCAATTAATAAAGTTAAAGAAGCATTTAATATAGATATCATAGCAGGTATAGGAGATTCTTATAATGATATTCCTATGTTAGAAAATGCTGATATTTCTTTTACTTTTCATAGTTCACCAGATGTTATTAAAGATAAGGCAACTTATATTGTTGATAGTATTTGTGAAGCTATTGAGAAATTATAGTTTTCATAATGGGAAAATTTTTTTGAATGTATAAAAAGTTAGATATAATAAAAATAATGGGAGGAGAAAAATGAAAAGAATATTGTCATTAGATATCAAGTATTCAGCTATACAGTTTATATTTTTTGGTTCTGTATGTGCAGTCATGGGGTACGCATCAGTTTATTTATTAGATCAAGGTGTATCAAATTCATTAATAGGTACTATTTTAGCAGCTATAAGTGTCATCGTTGTATTTACTCAGCCTGCTATTGCTGCTTATGCTGATAAAAATAAACATATTGAGTTAAGAAAAATAATATCTGCTGTTATGGTATTGGCAGTTATATTATCAGTAGCTACTTTCTTTGTGAAAGATGTTGTCGTATTGTTGTTATGTGTATATGTGGGTATTTCTACATGTATTCAGACTGTTATGCCTTTAATGAATTCTTTAGCGTTTGTTTTTGAAAAACAAGGTATTGAAATTAATTATGGTATTGCTAGAGGGATTGGAAGTGCTGCTTATGCATTAGTATCTTTTGCATTAGGGTATTTAGTAGAAGATTTTGGAACAAGTGTTATTCCTTTGGTTTACATTTTCTTTAATGTTTTATTAGTATTAGCTGTAAACAGTTTTGTATTACCTAAATCAGAAAGAAAAGATGTTGCTGAAGTTGAAGAAGAAAAAGCAACAGAAGAAAAACAATTATCATTTATAGATTTCTTTAAAAAATATAAGAAATTTATGATATTTGTATTAGGCGTTGTTGTTGTTTATTTTACTCATACAATTATTAATAACTTCTTTATTCAAATTCTAACACCGATTGGTGGAACAGAAAGTGATATGGGTACTGCCGTATTCTTAGCTGCTATTGTTGAATTACCTGCAATGGGATTATTCAATTCAATTAGAAAGAAAGTCAAAGTATCTACATTATTAAAATTCAGTGCGATTATGTTTGCAGTTAAACATGCTTTAACTTTTCTAGCTACAGATATGACATTGATTTATGTTGCTCAATTTTGTCAGATCGCAGCATATGCTATTTTAATTCCAGCTAGTGTTTATTATGTGAATTCAATAGTAGCAAAACAAGATCAGATTAAAGGTCAATCTATGGTGACTATGGCAATGACAGCCAGTGGTATTGTAGCTAATCTAGCTGGTGGATTCTTATTAGATGGTATTGGTGTACATAACGTTTTATTAATGGGTACTGTTATATCTGTTATTGGTGCAGTTATTGTTATGCTTTCAGTTGAAAGAGTTGATTAAAAGCTAGATATCGAATAAGACATATGTTTTATTTGATATTTAGCTTTTTTTCTTGTTTTTGTGGTATACTTAATAAAATACAAGGTATGACCCTGTTGGTGGGAGGTTCTTAACGTATGAATAGGATGAGTTTAAACAAATTGCAAAAACATGAAATATTAAAGGAAATAATTAAATAAAAATGATTATAAACTATCTATAGATAGTTATAATAAATAAATTTAGAAAAAAATAAATCAAGTACTTATTAATAAAATTAACAAAAAATTATACTTGATTTGGAGAGGAGAAATAATATGATAGAACGTTTAAAAAAGTTACCAAAAATTGAATTACATCTTCATCTAGATGGTTCTTTATCTTTATCTCTAGCGAGACAACTATCAGGTTTAAGTATTGATGAAGTCAAAGAAAGAATGATAGCTCCAGATAAATGTGAAAATCTAGATGAATATCTTACTAGATTTTCTTTTCCATGTCGTTTGATGCAAACAAGAGAAAGCTTGATGTTATTGTCTAAAGATTTAGCTGATAGATTGGCAGAACAAAATATCCTTTATGCAGAGGTCCGTTTTGCCCCAATGCTACATAATGAAAAAGGATTAAGTTATGATGAAATTGTAGAAGCAGTATTAACAGGTGTACAGTCTCATCCAAATGTAAAAATCAATTTGATTCTTTGTATGATGAGAGGAGCTTTAAAAGAAGATAATCTAAAGACGATAGAGACTGCTAGAAAATATTTAAATAAAGGAGTTTGCGCATTAGATCTTGCTGGATCTGATCAATATCCTATAGAAGATTATTATGAATTTTTTGATAAAGCCAAAGCTTATCATATTCCTTTTACAATTCATGCAGGAGAGAATAGTAATGCTGATGAAGTCAAAAAAGCTATTCATTGTGGTGCTTCTCGAATTGGTCATGGAATTCATGCAATTGATAGTAAAGAAGTTATTGAATTATTAAAGGAAAAGAATATTTTATTGGAAATATGTCCTACGAGTAATGTACAAACGAATTCTGTAGATATTTATGATAATCATCCTCTTAAAGATTTATATCAATTAGCTGTACCAGTATGTATTAATACTGATGATTCAACAGTTTCTCATATTTCTTTAAGTGAAGAATATATTAAATTATATCATTATTTTCACTTTACAATAGATGATTTTAAACAGATGAATATTAATGCTATTGAAGGAGCTTTTTTAAATGAAAAGGAGAAAGAAGAAATACTCCAGCAATATCATCAATGGTTTCTTGATAATTAAAATATCAGAATAAAGATATGTTATTCTGATATTGTGCTAGAAGATGATTGAATAAGTAGTTATTGATATGGTACACTTTTAAATCGTAGTGCTATTATTAGTGATAGAAATAAACAGTGAGTTATTGCTTGAAAATAAGTCCGTTTTGCTGAAACTAAAGGTTATACTTTTAATCAAATTCAATATCAGATTAAAAATTTTTGGGCTTATAATATTTAGAAGAACATCTGTTCTTCTTTTTTTAATTAAAGTCATAGTTTGAGGGATTATGATAGTCTTTATTTTCGTTTGACTAATGGTAATATATGGATTAAAATAGGTTCAAATATAAAGAAAGGATGATATTCTTATGAAAATATCTGAAATATTAAAAAACAAAGCAACTATCTCATTTGAAGTATTTCCTCCAAAGAATAAGGAAGGAGATATTTCATCTATTTATCATACAATCGATGAACTAGCTAAATTAAATCCAGATTTTATTAGCGTGACTTATGGAGCAGGAGGTTCTACAAAAGGAAAAACTGTGGAAATAGCTTCTACGATTAAAAATAAATATAATAT
The DNA here is from genome assembly GCA_036308445.1 of Bacilli bacterium. Taxonomy (GTDB): domain Bacteria; phylum Bacillota_I; class Bacilli_A; order Erysipelotrichales; family Coprobacillaceae; genus MGBC113645. The sequence continues at coordinate 19,825 of JAXJVS010000080.1, forward strand.
CGAAGCTGTTGCTCATTTAACTTGTATTTCTTCTACAAAAGAGGAATTATTAGAAATATGTACTCAGTTAAAAGAAAATAATATTGAAAATATATTAGCATTACGTGGAGATTATCCTAAAGATCCTGCTTTTAATAAAGAAAATCTAGAATTCCATTATGCTAAAGAATTAAATGAATATATTACTAAAGAATTTCCTGATACTTTTTGTTTATCAGGAGCTTGTTATCCTGAAGTTCATCCTGAAGCTGACTGCTTTGAAGATGATTTAATTGCTTTAAAAGAAAAAGTTGATGCAGGAGCTGAGTATTTAGTTACTCAGTTATTCTTTGATAATAATTATTATTATAGATTAGTGAAAGAAGCAAGAAAGAGAGGGATTAATGTTCCTATTCTTGCTGGTATTATGCCTATCACAAATGCTAAATCATTATTCCGTACAGCAAAAATGTGTGGAAGTTCTATTCCATATCAGTTATCTACAATGTTAGAGTCATATTATCGTTATCCTGAGGCAATGAAGGAAATTGGTATAAATTATGCAACTCATCAGATTATTGATTTAATTACTAATGGTGTGGATGGTATTCATATTTATACTATGAATAAACCAGAAATAGCTCAAGCTATTTTTGATAATATTCCTACGGTATTAAAAGAGTTAAATCATGAATAAGGAAGTTATATATCATTATCTGAATTGTAAGAATTCAGATAATGAATTAGATGCTTTAATAGATGAATGTATAGAAGAAGTCAAACAAATATCATTATTTAAAGTCAAATATAAAATATTTCATTTAACACATCAACCACTAAAAATAAAAGAACTAGATTTATTATTAGAATCTCTAGATTTAGAGTTTCATTTAAAAAATTGTGATGAATGCTTGGTCATTGTATGTACACTAGGTTTAGAAATAGATAAAAGAATTAAATATTATGAACATATAGATATGGCTAAAGCAATAGTTTTCGATGCTGTTAGTAATGCTTATCTAGAAGAACTATGTGATGAATATCAGGAAAGTTTAAATTTAGGTATTCATACATTTAGGTTTGCGCCTGGATATGGAGATATTCCTTTATCTTTGAATGAAAAATTATCTAAGATATTAGATATTTCTAAGCTTGGGATGTATATGAATCATGGTGGTTTGTTTGTACCAATGAAATCAATGTTAGGAATTATTGGTATAGGGGATATAGTAAAGAAAACATGTTTATCATGTGTAAGAAGAGAAAATTGTAAATTAAGAAAAGAGGGTCAAAGATGCTACGTGATCGATTAAAGAAGGATTTATTGATTTTTGATGGAGGTATGGGTACACAGCTCCAGCAAAGTGGTATGAAAGCAGGAGAAATACCTGAAGTATATAATATAGAACATCCAGAAATTATTATAGATATTCATTCTAGATATTTAAAGGCTGGTGCTGATTTTATTACAACAAATACTTTTGGCTGCAATCCAATAAAGATGAAAGATAGTGGATATTGTTATTGTGATTTATTGAAAGCTGCAGTTAAGAATGCAAAAGCAGCAAGAGATGCTGTGAATAAAGAGGCATATATTGTTTTAGATATTGGTCCTATTGGTCAATTATTAGAACCTTTAGGATATCTTACATTTGATGAAGCATATGAAATGATAGCTTCTCAAGTATTAATGGTTAAAGATGATGTAGATGCTGTACTGTTAGAAACAATGACTGATTTATATGAAGTGAAAGCTGGTATTTTAGCTGTTAAGGAAAATAGTAACTTACCTGTTTTTGTAACTATGACTTTTGAGTCTAACCAAAGAACTTTAACAGGGACTGATCCTTTGACTTTTGTAAATGTTGTTGAAGGATTAGGAGTAGATGCTTTAGGTGTGAATTGTTCATTAGGACCTAAAGAGTTAAAACCAATTATTGAAATAATCCTTGATAATTCTTCTACACCTGTTTTGATTCAGCCTAATGCTGGATTACCAGTACTAAAGAATGGTCAGACTTGTTATGAAGTAACAAGTGAAGAATATGCTCAAGGAATGTTTGAATATATGAATAATGGTGTTTCGATTGTTGGTGGATGCTGTGGTACTACACCTGATTTTATTCGTGCAGTAAAAGCGATTGCTCCTAAATATGTTACACCTAGACAAGTAGAAGCTAAGACAAGAGTATCGAGTGGTAATAAGACAGTTGTTTTTGATGGTCAAGTCGTCGTTTGTGGTGAAAGATTAAATCCTACTGGTAAGAAAAAATTAAAAGCAGCATTAAAAGAAGAAAGATATGATGAATGTGTTGTTGAAGGAATAAAACAGCAGGAAGCTGGTGCAGATGTATTAGATGTTAATGTAGGATTACCTGGTATAGATGAACCTACTGTCATGAAGAAAGTTATTCAATTATTACAGGAAGTCATTAATCTTCCTTTACAGATTGATTCTTCTTCACCAGAAGCAATAGAAAAAGCTTGTCGTTATTATAATGGTAAACCATTAATTAACTCAGTTAATGGTAAAGATGAAGTCATAGATGCTATATTTCCTATTGTTAAGAAATATGGTGGTGTAGTTATAGGTTTAACATTAGAAGATGGTATTCCACTATTAGCTGAAGAACGATTAGAAATTGCTAGAAAGATTGTAAATAAAGCTAAGTCTTATGGAATAGATAAGAAAGATATTATTATTGATTGTTTAACATTAACAGCTTCGGCTCAACAAAAAGAAGTAAAAGAAACATTAAAAGCTTTAACTTTAGTAAAACAAGAATTAGGTGTACATACAGTATTAGGGGTATCTAATGTATCTTTTGGATTACCTAATAGACCTTTATTAAATAGAACTTTTTTAACTCTTGCAATGCAGTCAGGATTAGATTTACCTATTATTAATCCATTAGATAGAGAATTAATGGATACAATTGATGCTTATAATGTTTTATATAATATTGATAAAGAAAGCATTAATTATATTTCTAAACAATCTCAAGTACAGAATAAACCTATTGCCACTAAAACATTTACATTAGAAGAAATGATTATTCATGGTTTAAAAGATGAAGTTCAAGAAAAAACCAAAGAAGTATTAAAAGAAAAAGAAGCTATGGCAGTGATTAATGAAATTATTATTCCAGCATTAAATAAAGTAGGAGAAGACTATGAAAAAAATAAAATCTATCTACCACAATTAATGCAATCAGCGCAAACAACAAAATTAGCATTTGAAATCGTTAAATCTACATTTAGTGTAGATAGTCAAGCTAAAGGACCAGTAATGATGTGTACAGTTGAAGGAGATATTCATGATATTGGTAAAAACATTGTGAAAATTGTTTTAGAAAGCTATGGTTATCAAGTGATTGATTTAGGTAAAGATGTAAAAGTAGAAAAGGTAGTAGAAGCATATCATCAATATCAACCTAAAATGATAGGATTAAGTGCTTTAATGACAACAACAGTTATTAATATGAAAAAAACTATTGAAGCATTGAAAACAGCAGATTGTAAGTGTCCAATATGGGTAGGAGGAGCTGTTTTAACACAAGAAATTGCTGTTGAAATAGGAGCAGATTATTATAGTGAAGATGCTATGTCATCAGTTCATTTATTAAATAAGGTATTAGCTGATGAGTAAAGAAGTAAAAGCTCATATTCTTGCTTTTATAAGTAGTATTATCTGGGGTACAACTTTTATTTCATCTAAAACATTATTATCTTATTTTCAACCAATAGAATTATTATTTATTCGTTTTATATTTGGTTTAATAACTTTATTTCTTCTATGTCCTAAAGTATTTAAATTACAAAATAAAAAAGATGAAATCTATTTTGCTTTAGCAGGATTTAGTGGTATTACATTATATTATTTATTAGAAAACTACGCTTTAACATATACACTAGCTTCAAATGTAGGGGTTATTATTTCTTTAGCCCCTTTCTTTACTGGAATTATTGCTCATTTCTTTATTGAAGATGAGAGAATGCATAAAAACTTTTTTATTGGTTTTGTAGTATCGATGATAGGAGTGTTCTTTATTAGTTTTAATGGTGTAACGACTTTAGAATTAAATCCTTTAGGGGATATTCTTACAATGATTGCAGCACTAGTATGGGCATTATATTCCTATTGTGTAAAAAAGATAAGTTCTTCTTATAATGTTATTCAGTCAACGAGAAGAATGTTTGAATATGGTATTTTATTTATGATACCAGTAGTCTTATTGACAGATACAAATATAAGATTATTAGATGTATTCCAGACAAAATATATTTTACATTTTCTTTTCTTAAGTGTAGGTGCTTCGGCAATATGTTTTGTTATATGGAATTGGTCAGTAGATGTGCTAGGAACAATGAAAACAAGTGTTTATATCTATTTAGTACCGGTTATTACAGTTATTGCTTCTGTGTTCTTTTTGGATGAACCTCTTACATTAATGTCAGGAATAGGTACAATACTAGCGCTTTCAGGATTAATACTCTCAGAGAAAAATGGTCATGATGAATGACCATTTTTTAAATGATGATATAAAGCTCCTAATAGATTTGCTTCATTATGATGTCTACAATTAGTTATCATAGTGGGATGTGTATCTTCTTCATATTTTTCTCTTAATATTTTATATTCTTCTTTGATTGTTTCAATAAGGATAGATTGCTCGCTAATTCCTCCACCAATCACTACAACATCTAAATCTAATATATAATCTAAATTATAAATCATAAAGGCAATCTGACGACAATATTTAGAAAAGATTGTTTTAGCTTGAGGATTATTTTGTATTTGTTCAAAGACAGTTATGCCGTCTTCTTTACAATCTATCTCCTGACTTATTTTTTTGATTAATATATTTGCATTGTTATTAGCACCAAAGTTAGTCATTTGACTATACTCTTTATCTAAAGGCATGAGTATACTACCAATTTCACCAGCTTTAAATCTCGGACTCTTAACAATGTCACCATTTATAATTAAAGTCCCACCAATACCACTACCTAAAACCATAAATAAACCATTAGTCATATGTTGAAGATTTCCTTGCCACATTTCTCCTAATGCTGCACATTTTGCATCATTTTCAATACTTATAGGTAAGTTAGTTTTTTCATGCAATTCTTTAATTAAATTATGTCCTTTTAAAAAAGGTAACAAAGTGATTGCATGAACAATACCTGTTTTACTATCTAATAGTCCTGGCATTGAAATCGCAATACCATCAGTATTTTGATTAACTAATGAAGTCATCTTATTGTAAAAATCTTCAATATTTGTTGTTATAGTCTTATATTTATCTTTTAATAAACAATGCCCTGTTTTATCATAATATCCATATTTTGTATAAGTTCCACCAACATCAATAACTAAATACATAATCATTATCTCCTTTATATATTATTATTGTAACATAAAATAAATAAGAAGTATTGAAATAATTGTTTGATAGTTTTGGGATATGTTATAATATGGTAAAGGAGGAAGTGAGTATGCCTAGAATTCATAAGAAAACCTTTTTTCAGACGGATTTAGATATATTGTGGAATATTATTACTGATAATCATAATTATAGCTGGCGTAGTGATATTAAAGAAATTAAGATTATTAATGATAGGAAATTTGTGGAAGTTTGTAATGATGGTATTGAAACTGAGTTTGTAATTATTACTAAAGATAAGAATAAGAAATATGAGATAGATTTTGAGAATGTAAA
>JAXJVS010000081.1:0-17590 GCA_036308445.1 Bacilli bacterium
ACAAAAACAATAATATTTATCATCCAAAATAATATATCTGTATATCCACATAATGCAAATGCAATATATAAAGGAATTAATATCATTGCACAAAACATATATTCATAAACAATACACACTGTTAGTTTAGAAGTAATAATACATTCACTAGTGAGTGGTAACGGTAATAAATGATTAATATCTTTACTAAAATAATAAACACTAGGAATAAGAAATGATGCAAAAATAAAAATCATTATACTTGCAGATTGCAATCCCATAGAATAAATATAACCTGCTTGTTGATATGGTTCCATCATTGCAATCATTTCTTTAAACATAAATACAAAAGAGCCTACTGTAGGTATTAAACATATAAACAATACAATATATGCCCATCTCTGACTTTTTCTTTCTTTTTCACTTAAAGCCGATAAAGAAGTTTTTAATAACACTTTTGTGAGAGTTAAATAATTATTCATGACTAATCACCTTCATAAAGATATCTTCTAAACTATCACCTGTATACATAACTTTTAATTCTTCTAAAGTACCATAATATACAATCTTTCCTTTATTAATAATTGCAACTTTATCGCATAACTTTTCAGCTACTTCTAAAACATGAGTAGAGAAGAAGACAGTATTTCCTTTACTTGCATGATCTTTCATCATTTGTTTTAATTTATAACTAGATGTAGGATCTAAGCCTGTCATAGGTTCATCTAATATCCATATCTTAGGATTACAGATTAATACACCCATAATCATTATCTTTTGTCTCATACCATGAGAATAAGAAATAATCTTATCATTTAAAGCTTTTTCCATTTCAAATTCTTCTGATAACTTGGTGATCCTTGTTTTTCTATCGATGTTGTCAACATCATAAATATCAGCCATAAAATTAAGATACTCAATCCCTTTTAATCTTAAAAAGATATCAGCATCATCACTTACAAAACCTATTTGTTTTTTAGCTTCAATAGGATTTTTTACAATGTTAATACCATTTAATTCAATAGAACCAGTATCACTCTCTAAAATACCAGTCATCATCTTAATCGTTGTTGTCTTACCTGCTCCATTAGGTCCAATAAAACCAATAATTTCTCCATCTGGAATAGTTAATGTTAAATCATCTACAGCTTTATTATCGCCCGTAAATGTTTTAGAAATATGATTAATGTTAATCATTTTTTATCTCCTCCTTTTTTATATATTATATAAGAATAAACTAACGTACCTATACACGCTATAATAATTGAAACCATCAATAATACAAAAGATACTAAACCACCTACAAAAGAACCAAGTAAAGAAATTAAACCAAAAACTACAAACATAAAACCACCAAATCTATGTGTTTTATTCCATACATATTCACTTTCTAAAGTCCATGGTGTCTTAATACCTAAAGTATAATTTTGTGGTACTCTAGGTAAATAATTACCTATACCAATAAACATAATTCCAAATATAAAAGCTATACTCACTTCCTTAAAGAAATTAGGATTAAACATCGCATATAAGAAATAAGCACCCATCAAAACAAAAAATAAAGTCAAACCATTTCTAAACAAATCAAATATTTCCTGATTTTGTCTTGATTTTTTCTTAGGGTCTAACTTTTTATCAAGATTCATACCATAATAAGTGACTATTGGTAATAATGCAAAAATCAATGCAACATATTTAGATCCATACCCATCAACTTCATTATAAATATTCCAATGTACTGGAATAGTTTCAGGTAACACAAATACAACTCCTATAAAAATTATAGTTATTAACCATACTAATATATCCATCTTTTTATTCATCTTTAGCACCTCTATTATAAAAATCTAAAAACCAACTCATAACTTCCTGAAAAACAGTCATATTCAAACTATATATAATATTTTGACCTTTTCTTTCATCAATAACCAATCCGCAACTCTTTAGTATCGTTAAATGATGAGATATGGAAGGTTTGGTAATCTGAAAAGCATCAGCTATTTCACCAGCTGTCATAGACTCCTCTTTAAGCAATTCTAATATTTTTCTTCTTGTACCATCGGACAAAGCTTTAAATACATCACCCATTATTATCCTCCTTTAGATATTTAGACGTTTATCTAAATATCTAAATAAATTATATAACTATTATATGTAAAAGTAAAGAAAAAGAGAATGACTACTCATTCTCAAATTGACTCTTATCTCCTGTGTGTAAATAATATCTATATTTTTCAATTATATCTTCTAATTGTTCATATGTATCAATTCTAGATAACATATTCTTAACGACTGCCGAAGATTTTAATCCTTTAATATACCAAGGAGCATGACCTCTCATCTGTCTAATAGCACTCTTTTCACCATCAACTGCCATTAATCTTTCAGCATGAATAAGACATTGATTAAGCTTCTCATCTGCACTAGGTTCTTCTAATAAATTACCATTCTCTACATATTCAACCATACGCTTAATAACCCAAGGATTACCTAAAGCAGCTCTTCCTATCATAACAGCATCACAACCTGTTTCTTCTAACATTCTTAATGCATCTTCAGGAGTTTTCACATCGCCATTACCCATAACTGGTATACTTACTGCTTCTTTCACTTTCTTAATCCAAGACCAGTCAGCATGTCCTTCATACATTTGTGAACGTGTTCTTCCATGTATAGCTATCGCACTTGCACCTGCTTTTTCAATAAGCTTTGCGATTTCTACACAATTAATATGATCAAAATCAATACCTATTCTAATCTTAACAGTTACTGGCTTGCTTACAGCTTCTACTACATTTTTGACAATATCATAAACTAAATCTGGATATTGTAATAGATAACTACCTGCTTTTGCTTTTAAGACTTTATGTACAGGACATCCCATATTAATATCAATAATATCGCAATTAGAATGCTCATCTACAAACTTTGCAGCTTTAACCATTGACTCCACATCACCACCAAAAACCTGAATACTCACTGGATGCTCCTCTTCATCAATAGTTAACATATCAATAGTTTTCTGATTCCCATAAACTAAAGCTTTATCACTAACCATTTCACTAACAACTAAACCCACACCAAATTCTTTAATAATCTTTCTAAATGCAACATTCGTAATACCTGCCATTGGTGCCATAACAATTCTATTTTCTATTTCAACATTACCTATTTTCCACATATCTTTCACCTTTAACTAATATAACATGATTTTAACATAAAACAAATAAAAATCTTTACTATATTAAGTCTTATAGAATAGATACCCAAAGATGATTTCCATCTCTCATATCTTATCTTTAAATTTTTAAATTTTATGTATAAAAAACTAAAAAAAGTTAAATCTATATATAGATAACTTGCACTTTCCCCTCTATTTTTTCCTCCCCTTATAAAAATAGATGCAAGTTATCTATTAGTTATATTCCTAGTATTGGTTGTCCAATAAAAATAAAGACAAGGCAAATTGCCTTGTCTTTATTTTATTTCTTCCAATAGTTCTTTTAGTTCCTCTTCATTAAATGAATAATGAGTATTACAGAAATGACATGTCATTTCACAGCCATGATCTTCGTCAATAATGTCTTGAATTTCTTTAGCACCAACAGTCATTAACGCTTCTTTCATTCTTTCTTTAGAACAATCACATTCAAAGAATAAATCTTGAGTATCTAAGATAGTGACATCATCAAAAATCATAGTCAAAATATCTTCTGGTGTTTTCCCTTGATTAATTAAATATGAAACGGCAGGAAAACCATTTAATTTATCTTCAATATATTCAATATCTTCTTCTGTAGCATCTGGTAATAATTGAATAATAAAACCACCACTAGACAATATTTCATTTGTATCATTAACTAAAACACCAACTGAAACAACTGAAGGAGTTTGTTCAGAAATATTAAAATAAGCTGCAAAATCATCACCTATTTCACCAGTCTGTAAAGGAGAAGTCCCAACAAATGGCTCTTTTAATCCCATATCTCTTATAACTTGAATTGTACCTTGATTTCCTACTGCTACACCAACTGCAAGTTTTCCACTATCATTATAAGTATAATGAACATGAGGTTCAGATACAAATCCTTTTATCTTACCATCACTATTTGTAGAAGCAATCATTGTCCCAATAGGACCACCACCATTAATAGTAACAGTCATTTTTTCTTTATTCTTATTCATAGCTCCCATCATTAATGTAACTGACATCATTCTACCTAATGCTGCACTAGCTGTAGGCCATAAATCATGAGAAGCTCTTGCATATTCTAATAAATTTGTCGTTCTACAAGCAAAAACACGACAATTCTTTGATTCTACTATTCCTCTTACTAAATAGTCTTTCATTTATATCACCTATCCTAATACAAAATATAAGCCTGTACTTATTAAAGGTAAAATCATGCATAAAACCAAAATCCAAATAAATACTTTTCTCATATTTTTCCTCCTAAAAATAAGCACATAACGTGCTTATTTCATCTCATCTAATAAATCATCATCAGCATCAACATTTTGAACAAGTGTTTCTACTACTGTAGATTCTGAACCATCAAAACCTTCTAACATCTTACCAGTTTTATATAGTTCTTCAATTTGTTCACCATTTAATGTCTCATATTCTAATAATGCATTTGCAATAATTTCTAATTTATCTTTATTTTCTGTAATGATCTTTGTACAAGTTTCATAACATTCATTAATAATTGCACGAACCTGTTGATCAATTTCAAATGCAATCTGACCAGAATGAGTATTACTTGTAGAAGAATAATCTCTTCCTAAGAATACAGCATCTTGACCAGAAGCATATTTAATTGGACCTAAATCAGACATACCTAATTCAGTTACCATTAATCTAGCAAGTCTAGTTGCTTGTTCAATATCATTATGAGCACCGGAAGACACATCTTCAAAGAATACTTCCTCTGCAACTCTACCACCCATATATCCAGTAATACTAGCTTTTAATTGAGATTTAGTCTGGAAGTAAGTTTCTTCTTTAGGTGTCATTAAGTTATAACCACCAGCTTGCCCACGTGGTACAATAGTTACCTTTTGTACCTTATTAGCATCTTCTAAAGTTAAACCTATAATTGCATGACCAGCTTCATGATATGCAACTAATTTTCTTTCTTTTTCTGTATACTTTCTAGATTTTTTAGCAGGACCACCAATAACTCTATCAATAGCCTCATCTACATCTTCTAATGTAATTAAAGGATGATTTCCTCTAACAGCTAATAATGCCGCTTCATTTAAAACATTCGCAAGCTCAGCACCAGAGAACCCTGGAGTTCTTTGGGCAATGTTATCAAAGTTTACATCAGGAGCAAACTTCTTATTTCTAGCATGAACTCTTAAAATTTCAGCTCTAGCCTTCTTATCAGGATTAGCAACCTGAATTTGTCTATCAAAACGACCTGGACGAAGTAACGCAGGATCTAATACATCAGCACGGTTAGTAGCTGCAAGAATGATAATACCTTCATTACCACTAAATCCATCCATTTCAACTAATAATTGGTTTAAAGTTTGTTCACGTTCGTCGTGTCCACCACCAACACCAGTACCTCTTTGACGACCAACTGCATCAATTTCATCAATAAAGATTAAACATGGTGCATTTTCTTTAGCTTTCTTGAACATATCTCTAACACGTCCAGCACCAACACCAACGAACATTTCAACGAACTCAGAACCTGAAATTGAATAAAAAGGAACATTCGCTTCACCAGCAACAGCTCTTGCAAGTAAAGTTTTACCTGTACCTGGAGGACCTACCAATAAAACCCCTCTAGGAATTTTAGCTCCCATATTTTCAAATTTCTTAGGTGCTTTTAAGAAATCAACCAATTCAGTTAATTCTTCTTTTTCTTCATCAGCGCCAGCTACATCTGTAAATCTTGTTTTTTGATTCTTTTCAAGTTTAGCTCTTGAATTACCAAATTCAAATGCTTTCGCATTTCCACCAGCAGAACCATTAATTGATTTAATAACTAAGAACATTGCTCCAATTAATAATACATAAGGTAGAAAGCTAATAATAAAATTCCATACCATATTAGATTCAGCTGAATCTTCAACAGTTGTAGTAATCTTCTTATCTTGTAATAACTGCATCAAAGAATCAATTTCCTGACTTGTTTGAGGAAGATTAGTTTTGAATGTATATGTTGTTTCTTTACCATCAACAGTTTTTGTATAAGTACCTTCTACTTTAGTAACAAACTCATCAGGTGCAACAATGACACTCTCTACTTTTTCTGTTTCTAGAATTGTAACAAATTTATTATAATTAACTTCAGTAGTTTGATTTGAACTTAACATCGGAACTAACGAAGTTAACAACAATAAAACCACAATCCATGGCAATATTGCCTTCATTAATGATTTATTCTTATTATTCATACGCTCTCCTTTACATATATACTTCTTCTTTTAGGATACCCACATATGGTAAGTTTCTATACTTCTCATCATAATCTAATCCAAATCCAATTACAAATGCATTTGGAATACTAAATCCTACATATTTCGCTTCAATTGGTAATAATCGACCTTCTTTTTTATCAAGCATAGTCGCAATCTCAACACTCTTAGCTCCTTGTTCTAAAAGCATTGCTTTTACAGTTGTTAGTGTCTTACCAGTATCTAAAATATCTTCAACAATCAAAACTTCTTTACCTTTAACATCCTGATCAATATCTTTCTTAATCGCAATTGATCCAGAATGCGCACCTTCATAACTACTTACATCCATATAATCAAAAGTAACATCTAAATCAATATATTTAGAAAGCTCAGCCAAAAAAGGTATAGAACCTTTTAAAAGTCCAACTAAAATAACTTCTTTATTAGTATAATCTTTTGAAATAGCTGCTCCTAATTCTTTACATTTAGCAGTAATCTCTTCATGAGTAAGTAAAATTTCTTTCACATCTTTATGCATAAGTCTTTCCTCCTTACAGACTTCCTTATTTTATCACAAAAATATTAGGTTTTGTAGTCAAATAATCAATGTTTTTTGCAATATGTGGAACTAAAATAATAGTTTGACTACTATTTAACACTATTGGCCATGTCTTTCTCTTTAATGCTGGTATCTTTGCATTAATAAATAATCTCGAAAGTTTCTTCGTACCACTACTTGTAATGATACTATCTCCTTCCTTCATTGTTCTAATAGTAATAGGATAATCTTCAGCACTTAAAAAAACACCTTCATTGATATGTCCATTTTCTGACAAACAAAAATATTCACATTCAAAACAATCGTATTTATCAAAAACATAAGTATATCCATCTATCCTGGTATTATCAATGATATATATATTATCGTATTCTTTTATGAACAGATAATTAACTGGTAGATTCATTTGAATATTAGGTTTATCACTTTCTATTTGATGTTTAATCTCCTCTATCAATGAAGAAGAAATCAATTGTGCCGACATAACATCTATTAAAATCAAATATAAAAACACATTTCTTAATTCTATAGGTATCTCTTTATAATTGATTCTCCCCGCCTTATTATATTTCACATAATACGGCTTTACCTGTTTTTCTATTTCTTTAATTCTTATATTATGTCTTTCTGCTTTTTCTAACAACTTTTCTTTATCCTGTTGACTATAATGATTTAAAACTGTATTACGAACTTTATCTCTAAAAAAATCAGTCTGAAAATTTGTATAATCATCATGATATTCAATACTATTCTCTTTACAATAATCTAGAATATCTACTTTAAAACAATCTCTTAAAGGTCTAATAATATTCATTCCTTTTACTATAGATTGTCTTTTAATACCTAAATAATGAGCAGTATTATGTTTCTCTAACTGCATATAAATACTCTCTAAATGATCATCTAAATGATGCCCTAGAATAACTCCATTGCATTGATACTTAATATAAATATCCTGATAAAAGTTATATCTAAGCTCTCTCGCACGATCTTGAAAATTACCAATTTCATAGTCTTCTTTATAAAATTGTTTATAAAAAAACCTAATATTATATTTCTTACAATATTCACTAACAACTCTATAATCTATATCCGTATCATGACGAAAATTATAATTCACATGTGCAACAAATAGTCTATAACCTTTTTTATTCAAACTATCTAAAAGAGCCATAGAATCACAACCACCAGAGACTCCAACAACATACAAATGATTCTTATCTAATAATGTTTCATCAATTTTCACATTCATCACCGTCGCTATTATAACATACAAAAAGATAGAATATAATAAGTATTCTATCTTTGTCTTAAAATACGTAATACAATTAAACTTAAATCATCATTAATCTCATTTTCTAATGCTCTTTCCATCAAGAAACTTGCAATCTCTTGAGGATGATCATCCCCAAAGAACATCTTATAATCATTCAGCATATTTACAAACGGTAAATTAAACCCATCAGTAATCATAAATATCAAATCATTTTCCATTAATGTAGTTTTTTGTATAGATAACTCTAATGGTGATACAATTCCCATTGGTAATGATTTAGCTTCTATTTCTATAATCTTGTCATCTCTTATTATAAATGTTGGACATGATCCATATTTAATAATAGTTGAAGAAGCATTAGTTAGATTGATTTCAATCATATCTAAAGTTGTAAACATATCATTTCTATTCTTAATTCTAAGTAATGCATTTACAGAAGATATAGCAGAATTCAATGAAATCCCATTACTAATTAACTGCTTAATAATATTCAATGTTAATTTTGAATCCTCATTTGCCTTTTTTCCTTGACCCATACCATCACTTAAAGAGAAATACTGTAAACCAGGCATCTGAAATAATGAATAACTATCACCACAAATAAGCGGGTCTTTAGAAAACTGTGTTACTCCATATTCAACTCTATACTTAGTACAATGTTTTAATAATACATATGTATAACCTAAATGATGCATTGGTTCTTTAATTGCAGCTACTTCTAGATTTTCATTCAAATAACTTTCTAATAAAGGAACCATTTCTTGAACAATTTCTTTTCTTTCTATATTATATAATCCTATTTCAATATAATATGTTGATTTAGATTCATAGTATTTTTTTAGATATTCTATCTGAAAATGATATCCTTCCAAATGTTCTAAAATATGTCTTTCTTCTATCTCACCTAACTGCAATTTTTGAGAAAAATTAGAAAAGACTTCTGTTAATAATGAAAACTGTCGATAAAGTTCTTTTTTCATTGTTGAATATTCACTACGTATTCTTTGAATTTTTTCAAAATCTTTTTTATATGTTTTTACTAGATCTAGATATAACTCTGGTTCTAGACAATAATTTTCTACAAACTGTTTATCTTCATTATTTAAATCCTGTTTTAAACCTTTATTCATTAACTTAACTAAACGATTTGGTCCATAATGGCTATTAAAACAGTTATCATGGCTTGAACAATCTTTACATAAATCTTCATAGATATATCCTACATATTCATAGACATGAGAATTGAGGGAGGTTTCATTGAATAATGTAGTCATTGAGTGAAATAAATCACTAAATGAATCTATCTGTTTAATTAATTGATTTTGTAAAGTTGTATCTTCAAAAGAAATGGAAACAACTTTTTTGTTTTTTTCTAATGGAAGAAACATAAAAATCAAAGCAGAAGATACAATTATCAAGCCATGATAGGTATAACTAAATTCAATAAAAAAAGGTAATATGAGGTGTGAGCATAAATATAGTGATACTATCATTAATTTTGAATGTGTCTTTATCATATAATAAACAAATAAAGGGAGTATAAGAGAAATCACATCACCTTGGTAATGCAGATTGCTAAAAAGTATTATAATTGACACATAGAAAATTGCTGGCATAACATCATCAATACCTAAATAAAAAATGGTAATGAGTATGTATAATCTTATTAATGCAAAAGATATTAACGATGAGTAAGGGAGTAGTGATGCCATGGTTACTAGCATAACTATATTTAATGCTCTTATTCTTTGATGTGTTAATAAATGATTTCCATGTATTATTAACGGTGGTAATTGAGATACAATTTGAATATTAGTATAAGTTATTAATGTAGAGAGAAGAGCAACGTAAATATTCTGATTAAAACAGTAATATATTCCTACTACTGTACATATTATATAAGGTAAATGATTAAAGCGTACATATTTAATCTTTAAGCATATTTCAAATACAATAAACAATCCAACACTTACAATAATTACATCATATGATGTATGAAACAAAAAATAACTTATAACTATACCAATAAAATATCCCAATACTTCCTGATAACCACACTGAAAACATAGAAAAAACAAGGGTAAAGCAAACATCATTGAATTGTCAAATATCTCCAGGGAAGAGAATAATAATGATATTAAAGTTACATAAACAAATCTCTGTAATTTTAGATATCTTACTTCTTTTTGTTCTAACAATAATTCCATACTTTCACCTCACGTCATCATTATAGCGAACCTAAAATGAATTATTTGTCATTTTAGAGAGCAAAAATAAAAAAATCTGCATAAGCAGATTTTTTATTATTTCCTTACTTCAATTCCATATTTCTTCTATTATATTCAAAGTAAAATAAAACTCCTTTAGCAGTATTTTGAGCTCCATATTTCATACCATGTAAATCTAATGCTGCCTTTACAATTGAAAGTCCTAAACCTGTACCTTCATCATTTCTAGATTTATCTGCTTTTTGAAAAGGTAACCATATTTTAGATAATTCTTCTTCTGCTATTGGCTGTCCTTCATTTTCAATATAGAAACCTATATCATTAATTGTTATATAAATATGACCATTATCATTAGTATATCTAATCGCATTGGAAATTAAATTAGTTATTGTCATTTCTATCTTCTGATAATCCGCATTAATCGTACAATCATGAAAATCTTTTTCTATAATTATTTTTTTATTATAAATATGAACAGCCATAGTTTCTAAAATATCCTCACATAGATCAACAATATTTAAATCAATCATATTTAATGTAATATTCTTAGACTCTAACTTTGATAAATCTAACATTGCCAGTACTAACTGATTTATTTTTCTTGTTTCTTGCTGAATTATATTTATATATTCATTTCTTTTTTCTTCATCTTCTTCTATTTCTATTAATTCGCTAAAACCACTAATAATACCTAACGGAGTCTTAATTTCATGCGTAAAATTAGAAACAAATTCCTTTCTTAAGTCTTCTAACTGTTTTACATGCTCTATTTCTAAATATAAATCATTAATCGTTTTCTCTAACTCACTACTCATAGAATTAATACTTCTAGCAAGACTTCCTATCTCATCATGACGATTAGACCTTAATTTTATAGTAAAATCTTTTTCAGTAATAGACTGTGCTGCTCTTTCAATCTTTCTAATAGGATATATAATAAAATATCCCAATCCTATACAAATTAATCCCATCAATAATACAGTTAAAGAATAAGTTGTCACATTATCCATCATAAATTGAGTCGTTGCATTTAAACTTAAATGATTATATTTTTGAACAATAAAACAATATCCTTCTGTAGCTTTATCTTCTAATTCATCTAAATCATTGGCTGTTTCATCTTCTACACTATACCAATCTATGAATTTACACATAGTCGTAGAATAACTAAGACTACTATCTTCTTTATCCTCTATCAAATCCAGTAAGTAATACTGCGAATAATTCGTATTCATAACATTCTGTTTACTACTTACAAAATCATAAAAATTATTTTCAATTTTATATTCTAAATTTTCTCTCATCGATGAATAATCATAAATAACAACTTTCTCAGAAACTATTTCTCCATCCAAACCATCATAAATATTTTTTGTAAGAATATTTTCAGACTCATACAACATTTCATAATCAATATCACTAAAATAGCCTATTGGTCCAGAATATGTTTTAGTTTCACCAATTAATTTTGTATTAATATAAAGTTTACGATTATCTACGTATAATTCTTTAATCTTTATATTACTAAAATGTAATATTTCTTCTTGTCCTTCTTCTTCATCAATAAAGACAATTTTAATTTCTACATCTTTCTCTTTATGATTTAATAAATACATTTTTAAAGAAGATAAGGCTTCTTGATGCAAAGAAGTTAAATCAAAATACACTGGCTGCTTCATATTATCTGCTTCTTTTAAAATATGTAAAACTGGTGTATCAAATCCCTGTCTAGATATATCAATAATATTTCCTTCCTTATCAGTCAAACATTTGATTTTAGAACTATCCTCTAAGAAACTTTCATATGTTGATAAAAAGATATCAGATTGCATTTTTTTACCATTATTTAAAGAATCTTCTATATATACTTTTTCTATCTTTTCAAGCATTCTAGCATTACTAGCCGCATCTGTTTCTAAAGTATTCTTCATATAACGATTTCTACCTATACGCATCTCATTACCTAATACAACAACAAATGCAATAAAGACCATAAAAGCAATTTTAAAAATTAAGCTTAGGTTTTTATTTTTCATATTTTATCCTTTCTTTGTAAACATGTATCCTGATTTTACAATAGTTTGTATATATGGAGCAGCTACCTTTAATTTCTTTCTTAATTTTTTTATATATGTATCAACAATACGCTGATCTCCATAATAATCATATCCCCAAATCTGATCCAACAACTCATTTCTTGTAATAACTTTATTCTTATTCTTCATAAAATAAACTAATAAGTAATATTCTTTATGTGATAAAGCAATCATCTCTCCATCAACCTTAACTTCATGAGTATTCTCATTAACCTCAATAATCCCCTCTTTTAACTCCTGTTCACCTTTTATCCTTCTTGTTAGAGCTTTACACTTTGCATACAATAAAGAAGGAGTAAAAGGTTTAGAAATAAAATCATCAGCCCCTAATTCAAATCCTTTTAATTTATTCTCATCTTCACTTAAAGCACTAATAAACAAAATAGGAACATTACTTCTTTGTCTAATGAGTTTACATACTTCATAGCCATCAATACCAGGCATCATTATATCCAATAAAACAATATCAAAACTATCATCTAACAACGTTAAAGCTTCATATCCATTTTCTGCTTCAATAACTTGATCATTATGTTTTTTAAAATATTCAACAATAAAAACTCTTACGAGTTTCTCATCCTCTACCAACAACACTTTCATGACATAACACCTCATCACCATTATATTACAAAAATATGAAAAAGATATGAAAAAAAGATATGTTATAACACTTTAACATATCCTTCATCATCATAAAAATACGACTCACTAAACTTCTTAAAATTAAGTTTTTTTAATAAATGCAAAGAGCGTTCATTATCTTTATATACATAACAAATAGCTTTCTGATAATGATATTCTTCTTTCATATATTCTAAAAATTCATTTACTATTTCTGATGCAAATCCCAAATTCCAATAATCACTATCTAAAGTATAACCTAACACAAAAGACTTAGATTTATTTGTTTCAACAAATAAATCACCAATCAAAAGATGACTTTCTTTCAAAACAATTGCAAACTGATAATTCCCTTTTTCCTTAATCTCAGGATTTCTTAAACAATGAGCAATGCGTCTTTTTGCATCTAATATACTATATTTATTCCAGGTTTGATAATAAGCCACTTCTTTTTTATTACGATATTCACTTAATCTAAAAGCATCTTCTTCTTTAAAATGCCTTAAATAAAGTCTGGGAGTTTCTAAAATCATCTTATTTCTCCTTTAAATGATAATAAATAAATAACATTCTATCTTTACCATTCATGTCTTTTATAATTTCATAAGGACACTCAGGAAAATAATATTCTAATGCCTCTTCCATCAATTCTCTTTGATCAAATCCCATCTCAAAAGCTAGTAATGCACGATCTTTAATAACCATCTTAACTCTTTCAAAGATTTTACGATAGAAATATAAACCATCATTTCCACCAAATAAAGCAACATGAGGTTCATTATCTTTAACTACACTTTCAATCTCCTGATTAACAGGAATATAAGGTGGATTTGAAACAAAGATATCTACTTTAATATTTCTATCAATCAAAGGTTCTAACATATCTCCTTGATAAAATTCTACATTAGCCCCTAATTCTTTCGCATTCAATCTAGCAACCTCTAAAGCATCATCACTAATATCAGTAGCAACAACCTTTAGTTTAGCCTCTTCCAATGCTAAAGATATAGCAATAGCTCCTGAACCAGTTCCTACATCACATAAATCAATAGTCTCATAATCTTCAAAATAATCATCAATATGATATAAGATATTCTCTACTAATTCTTCTGTTTCATATCTAGGTATCAATACATTCTCATTAACAATAAAATCTCTAGAAAAGAAAGTTTCTTTCCCTTTAATATATTGAATAGGTTCACCCTCTAAATATCTCTTCATTCCAGCCTGAAATGAATCATATAAATCCTGATCAACTTCTTCATCCATCATCAAATATAATTGATGAGGTTCTTTATTCGCAAGATGATAAAATAATACTTTAGGAACATTACAATCTTTTTGATTTTCATCTAATAACTTTTCAGCATCTTTAATTAACTTTCTAACTGTAACCATTATTCTTCTTCACCTAATAATTTTAATCTTTGATCTTCATTAATTAAAGCAGTAATAATGTCATCTAACTTTCCTTCCATAATACGATCTAACTGTTGAATAGTTAAACCAATACGATGATCAGTTACACGATTTTGTGGATAGTTATAAGTTCTAATCTTTTCAGCTCTATCCCCAGTACCTATCTTATTCTTTCTTTCACTACCTAATGCTTCTTCTTGTTCACGTAATTTCATTTCATAAAGCTTAGTACGCATAGCTCTCATGGCTTTATCTTTATTGTCATGTTGACTACGTCCATCCTGTGAAGTCGTTACTGTACCAGTAGGGATATGAGTAATACGTACAGCAGAATCTGTCTTATTAATATGCTGTCCTCCAGCACCACTAGCACGATAAGTATCGATTCTTAAATCTGACATATTAATCTCAACATCTACTTCTTCAGCTTCAGGCATAACTAATACTGTTGCAGTAGAAGTATGTACACGACCTTGCGTTTCAGTCTTAGGAACACGTTGTACACGGTGAGAACCAGATTCAAACTTCAACTTAGAATAAGCCCCTTCACCTTTAACCATAAATGAAATTAAAGCATATCCACCAGCTTCAGATTCTTGAGCTTCTAAAACTTCAATCTTCATACCAATAGATTCACAGTATTTCACATACATACGATATAAGTCACCAGCAAAGATATTTCCTTCATCTCCACCAGCAGCTCCACGAATTTCCATAATGATATTTTTACTATCATTTGGATCTTTTGGTATCAATTCTAACTGTAACTGTTTTTCTAATTCTGGCATCTTAGCTTCTAATTCTTCTAATTCCATTTTTGCCATTTCTTGAATTTCAGGATCTTTTTCTTTCGCAAGTTCTTTTGCTTCTTCAATCCCTTCTATTGTACTTTTATACTCTTGATATAACTGATAAGCTTTTTCTAATGAGGCTTGTTCTTTTGAAGCATCAGTCATCTTTTTAATATCACTAGCAATACTAGGATCCATTAATATTTCATTTAATTCTTCATATCGATTAGCAATTGTTTCTAATCTTTCCATCATATTATTCATATACTAACCTCCAAATCGTATTCATTATATAATATTATGTTTAAATAATCAAAACAATTTCATTTTATTATCTTTACATTTTCTTTTTTGTCTTGTTGACAGTTTTATGTTACTTAATTATACTGAAATTGGAGGGATTTTATATGATAAAAGCGATTATTTTTGATATGGATGGATTGATGATAGATAGTGAAAGAGCAACTTTTCAAGAATACCAAAACGTTCTTTCTACTATGAATCTTACAATTACTGAAGATTTTTATAAAACACTTTTAGGTAAAACTTTAAAAACTGCATACAAATTATTTTATAAAGAATATGGAGAAGATTTTCCAATTGAAGAGGTTATTAAACAAGTACATATACAATTAGCAGATAGATTTGAAAAATACGGTGTACCAGTAAAAAAAGGATTAATAGAACTACTAACATATTTAAAAGAAAATAATTATAAAACAATTGTTGCAACATCTAGTCATAGAGAACGAGTAGATAAAATATTACACCAAGCTCATCTAACAAAATACTTTGATGATTCTATCTGTGGCAATGAAGTTACAAATGGTAAACCTAATCCTGAAGTCTTTTTAAAAGCCTGTGATAAATTAGAAGTGAAACCCGAAGAAGCAATAGTATTAGAAGATAGTGAAGCTGGAATTCTAGCTGCTCATAATGCAGCTATCAAGGTTATTTGTATTGTCGATATGAAATATCCCGATAAAGAATACGAAGAAAAAACATATCAAATTTTAGAATCATTAGATCAGGTTATTGATTTATTAAAATAATATAGATTGATACAAAAAAATTCCATATAAATATTTTATACTTTAGTTAAGGAGGAACATATGAAAAAGAAACTGATTTTCATACTTTTTAGTTTAATAATAGCGGTTTTGTCTGCTCTTATTTTTATAAATATTTATATGTGCCATAGTGTAAAAGACCAAATTGTTGATGAAAGTTCTATTTTTGAAAATGTGGATTGTATTCTTGTTTTAGGAGCCGGTGTAAAAAATGGCCAACCTACACCAATGCTTAACGATAGATTACAAGAGTCAGTTTTTCTTTATAAAGTTAATGCCTCAGATCGTATTTTAATGAGTGGTGATCATGGAAGTGTTAACTATGATGAAGTCAATGCAATGAAGAAGTTTGCGATAGCTAAAGGTATACCTACTTCACATATTTTTATGGATCATGCTGGTTTTTCTACATATGAAAGTTTATATCGTGCTAAAGAAATATTCCAAGCAGATAAGATTATCATTGTTACTCAGGAATATCATCTATATAGAGCTTTATATATCGCAAATCAATTAGGTATAGAAGCTATAGGGGTTAGTGCTACTAAACGTGATTATGGTGGTCAAACGCTTAGAGAAACAAGAGAAATACTTGCAAGAGGAAAAGATTTTGTTATTTGTATATTTAAACCTGAACCTACTTATCTTGGTGAAACTATACCTGTTAGTGGTGATGGTAATATCACTAATGATTAATCTTTTTAGTAAAATTAAAATGATCTTTATTATATTGATGTCTTTCGTAGAAACGATGGGCATCTTTTCTTTTTATATTACTAGATAATTCTAATTCTGATAACTGCAAATGAATAGCTTTATCTTCTACATAGTCTAATAACTTCTTACCAATACTATTATTTCTATAAGTAGGATCTACACATAATTCAATAATTTCTCCCGTTTTACCACAATGATGTAATGTTTCTTTGATTAATAGCGATATCATTCCTACCACCTTTTTATCAAGAACATACACAAAACAATGATAATCCTCATCATTTAAATGCCTATTATAAACTCTACTCATCTTTTCTCTATCATATTCTTTTTCTTCTAATATACTTATTAATCTTAATACATCATCAAAATCTTCATTTTTTATTTCTCTTATCATTGTTGTTACCTCTTTTATAT
>JAXJVS010000082.1:0-5457 GCA_036308445.1 Bacilli bacterium
GTAAGAGTAATGTATTTTGCACATATATCTACTATATTTGAAAATGCGAGTATCTGTTCATGTGAATGAACAGATATTTTTTTTATTGCGTCTTCTAACACCTCTTCATTATTAATATATTGTATAGCTTTCTCTTTAATATATTCTCTATCAAAACGAGAAGTAGTAAGAGTCTGTCCCATCATGAGATATCCTGTATGTATGCCATATGTATATAGTGGTACTGCTGCTTCATATAGATTGAAATAACATTTATATATATCTATTTTTCCACTCTTTTTTACCCTCTTAAAAGCATTATGATCACATTCTTGACAGTGTTTTAAACTTTCCGGATTATGCTCAATCAAAGCACAAAAAGGTGATTTTTTTTCAGGGTAAGATGTAATTATGTTTTCATCAATATCATATATAGAGATATTTAAGCCAGAAATAAGATATAAATCTTTAAGCATAGATTGAAGATCGTTCATATATACCTCCAAAAAGAATAATTTATACTTTTCTACCCTATATTATACTTTATTACATATAAAATAAAAAGGTTGTTTTTTATAATAAAATTGCTGAAAGAAAAGAATAAAAAATTCTTTTAGTGTATTTTTTAGAGTTTTTCGCTTTATATCTTTATACACTTCGTTATTTTTTATAAAAGTGTATAAATGTAAGTGTATATATCATGAGTTAAGGATAAACACTTAGCTTTTAGGTAATGTTTAATGAGTAACATAGTGTATAAAAAAAGTGCTTTTCCTCAATTTGAGAATTCTTTTTTGATTTTGTATGATGAATTTGGATAGAAAGGGGATAGGAGATTTATGAAGACTAGCAAAAACAAAGTGTTTGATTTTATTGTAGAGTACACACAGAGTTTTAGTACTATTGAAGATGAAACTCCTAAATTAAGTACACAATTTCTATCAGAAAAGTTAAACATGCAAAGAAGTAATGTTTCAAGCATACTTAATCAGTTAGTTGAAGAGAATAAAATAGATAAATTCAATGGACGTCCAGTATTGTATAGCCTTAATAAAGATATCAAGATACAAATAGATACACAAGATTTCTCTTCGATGATTGGTAGTGAAACAAGCTTAAAAGAAGCTATTCAGTATACGAAAGCAGCTATTACATATCCAATGAGTATACCAAAGATATTATATGTGGGTAAAAAAGGAGTAGGAGTTGAAACAATCGTATCAAAAGCTTATGAATTTGCATGTACACAAAAAATCTTAAAGAATAAAGCACCATTCATAAGAATTGATTGTTCATATCACAATGAACAACAATTCAGTGAAGTCTTATTTGGTCAGGATAGTATGATTAAACAAGCTAATCATGGATTACTTTTTATTAAGAATGCCCATCATCTTTCCAATAAGATAGTATCAGATATTATGCATTATTTCTTAGTTGAAGTCAATCTTAAGCTTATTCTTATTATGCATATAAATGATGATATAAAAGAGATATCAGCATTAAGAGACTACTTTAATTTTATAGTTAAAATACCTCCCTTAGAAAATAGAAGTCTTGATGAAAGATATCAGTTTATAGAAAAATTTATTCAAGAAGAATCAGTAAGATTAGATAGGAAAATAGAAGTTAACTATGGTTTAATGCAAAGTCTTATGCTTTATCCTTGTAAAGAAAATTTATTTGAATTAAATAAGAATATTCAGTTTGGTATCGCAAATGCTTTTGTAAGAACTAAGAAAAATCAGAAGGTTATTATTGAATTATTAGATTTACCTTCAAATGTAAGAAAGGGTCTTCTTTATATTAAAGAAAATAGTATGGAATTAGAAAGAATACTAGGTAAGAACTGTAATTTTACATTTGATCATGATAAGACTTTTAAGGCAAGATTTCAGGATAGTCATTCTGATATCTATCAGAAACTTGATCATAAACAAAAATTGTTTGGAAAATCGATTAATGCTTATGAGTCAGAAGAATTTATCTTTGCGAATATTGAAGATGAGTTAATAGATTATCTTGATCAATTAACTGAAGATATCAATGAAGAAAAAATAAAAGAAATCATTTCTGATAAACTTATGAGTCTAGTTAAAGATTTTATTAATTTAGCTAGTATTAAATTTAAAAGAGTTTATTCTAATAAGATTTTTTATGGTATGTGTCTTCATTTAAATAATGCACTAGTGAAAACAAATAGTAAACAACGTATTACAAATCAAAAGATTATGGAAATCATGGACACATATGATGAAGAATATCTATTTTCAAGAAGATTTATCAAACAAGTTCAACAAGAGTTTAATGTCAAATTCTCATTGGATGAAAGTGTATTTGTCACTTTATTTCTAACTTTGACAGAAAAGAATACATCTAAAATTAATGAAGTTATGACTTTAATTGCAATGCATGGAGAACAGACTGCTTCATCTATTGTAGATGTGGTCAAAACATTAATGCCAATAAAAAATCTAGCTGCCTTTGATTTATCTTTAAATAATGATATTGAAGATTCTTATGATCAATTAAAGAAAAAGATTATAGATATTAATACGGGAAAAGGGGTACTCGTTCTTTATGATATGGGGTCTATACAGATGATGTTAAATTCTATAAAAGATGAAACAAATATAGATATCATTCCATTAGAAGTACCTATACCACTTCTTGTTATGAGTGCTTGTAAATATAGTGAAGAAGGAAAGAATCTTGAAGAAATTTATAACCATATCTTACATGAATATACTGAAAGTTCTTATACAAGGATACAGAATAAAGATATTATTATTGCGTTATCTACAGTCAATGAGAATAACAGTGATAGTATTAAAAGATATTTACAGACTTTAGAAGATTATAGTGACTACCAGATACTTTCTTTCATTATTTCTAATAAACATCATCTAATTAGTAAAATGAATGAGATTCAGATTAAAGGAAAGATAGTAGGAATAGTAGGAACTTATAATCCAGATATATTTAATATAAAATATATTGATTATTCACATATACCTAAGGTTCATACAATTAGAGAATTGTTTGCTCAAAAACAAGAAGACTTTGATGTGCTTGAATACTTAACTGAACAGTTTGAGATATTTACTTATGATGATTTAGAAAATACACTTATTCCATTTATAGAACAGTTAGAAACTATTTTTCAAAAGAAATTAGTGGAAGATGCCAAAATTGGTATGTTGATTCACATGGGATGTTTAATTGATCGTTTAAAGAAGAAGAGAGGTTCAAACGTTAATTTTACAATAAGTGAAACAAAAAAGAAATATTCTTTAGAAATAGAAAAAGTAAGAACAGCTTTATATCCAATAGCAACATATTATGATATTTCTTTTAGTGAAGGTGATATTGTAACAATTGTTGAAATTATAATGAATACAAGAAGGAGAAATGAACAATGACAAGAGAAGAAGCATCAATGATAGGTTTTGAAATTGTAGCATACTCAGGAGATGCTAGAAGTAAATTATTATTAGCAGTTGAAAAAGCAAAAGCTAGAAAATTTGATGAATGTGGAAAACTTATTGAAGAAGCAAATGAATGTCTAAATGATGCCCATAAGGCACAGACTGAATTATTACAACAAGAAGCACGTGGGGAAAATATTGAAATTGGCTTTATTACAGTTCATGCACAAGATCATCTTATGACTACAATTTTACTAAAAGATATTATTAATAGTTTATTAGATATTTATAGATAAAAATAAAAGGGGGTTTTTAAAGTGGATAAAATAATAACAAAAATTGAACAAGCAAAACCTTTTTTTGAAAAGGTTTCTAGAAATGTTTATTTAAAAGCAATTCGTGATGGCTTTATTTCAGCTATGCCAGTAGTACTTTTTTCAAGTATATTTATGCTAGTAGCATATGTTCCTAATATTTTTGGTTTTTACTGGTCAGCAGAAATTGAAGCAATGATATTAAAACCATATAATTATTCAATGGGTATTTTAGCAGTTATTGTTGCTGGTACAACAGCTAAGAATTTATGTGATAGTTTTAATCGAGATATGCCTATTAATCGTCAGATTAATAATATTTCTACATTAATGGCAGGGATTGTAGGATTCTTAGTATTAGGTGTAGATTCTATTGAAGGGGGCTTCTCTAGTGGCTTTATGGGTTCTAAAGGATTATTAACAGCCTTCTTGGTTGCATTTATTGTATGTAATGTTTATAAGTTCTGTGTAAAACGTAATATTACAATTAGAATGCCTGAACAGGTTCCACCTAATATTTCACAGACTTTTGCAGATGTTATTCCATTTGCATTCTCTACTTTATTATTAGCTGGATTTGATATAGTGTTTAGAAATTTAACTGGTATCTGTTTTGCTCAAGCAGTTATTGAGTTCTTTAAACCATTATTTACTGCTGCAGATGGTTATGTAGGATTAGCTATTATTTATGGATCAATGTCTTTATTCTGGTTTGTAGGTATTCATGGTCCTTCTATTGTAGAACCAGCAGTATCAGCTATTTATTATGTGAATATTGCTAATAACTTAGAATTATTCCAGAATAGTAGTCATGCAGCTAATATTTTAACACCAGGTGTTCAACAATTTGTTGCTACTTTAGGTGGTACAGGTGCTACTTTAGTTATTACATTAATGTTTGCATTTTTATCTAAATCAAAAGAATTAAAAGCAGTAGGACGTGCTAGTTCTGTTCCAGTTATCTTTGGGGTTAATGAACCAATATTATTTAGTGCTCCATTAATCTTAAATCCAATTTTCTTTATTCCATTTGTATTTGCACCAGTATTAAATGTATGGTTATTTAAAGCTTTTGTAGATGTTTTAGGTATGAATAGTTTTATGTATATTCTACCTTGGACTACACCAGGACCTTTAGGAATTATTCTTGGCTGTGGTATTAGTTTATTATCTATTTTATTTGCAGTTGTTGTATTAGTTGTAGACTTTATTATCTATTATCCTTTCTTCAAAGTTTATGATAAGCAAAAAGTTGAAGAAGAAAAACAAAAAGGAGTAGAAGAAGTTGAAGAAGAAAAAGTAGAAGTTAATACTGATGTTTTAGAATCTAAACGTATTTTAGTTTTATGTGCAGGTGGTGGTACTAGTGGTTTACTAGCCAATGCATTAAGTAAAGCTGCTGATCAAAAAGGAATATCATTAATTACTGCAGCTGGATCATATGGCGCTCATATGGATATGTTAAAAGATTATGATTTAGTGGTTTTAGCACCACAAGTCGCAAATTATTATGATATTTTAAAGAAAGATACTGAAAAATTAGGAGTTCAATGTGTAGCTTGTCAAGGTAAGCAATATATTGAATTAACAAGAAATCCTGATAAAGCATTAGAATTTGTATTTTCAATTTTAGATAAAGATTAGACATAAAAAGCCAACTATAAATAACTCAAGCAAAAATTTATAAAGTTGAGTTTTCTGATTTTGAACATTGAAAAGTGAATATGTACTAATTA
>JAXJVS010000083.1:0-3133 GCA_036308445.1 Bacilli bacterium
AGAGAAGTAAGAAACATTGTATTGAAGCGTAAGTATGAAATTCTATGTACACATCCTTTTATTGAAGAGGCTAAAGATGAAGGGGATTATATCAAGATAGTATTAACTTCTAGTTTCTCTGCAAAACTTGAAGGAGATAAATTATTTGAATTAGTGAATCGTTTATTTACGAAACCTAAGTTTAAGTTTGTTAATAATAGTATTGTAATATTGATACCTACTTCTTCACCGTGGTTAACTGGAGCAGTAGAATTGTTAAGTGAATTTAATAATCAATATAATAAGTCATTATAGATTTTCTATAATGGCTTTTAATATATTACAAAATAATACCATATAAAGATAGAGAGTTCTTTTCATTATTGTGATAAAATGATAATAAGAAGACTTATTATAATGAAAAAGATGAGGTTTCATATGTTGAACAAAAAGTATTAAGTTTAACTTTTTATGTCTTTAGCAATGGTATTTAGAAAGCCAAAATTGTAAAGAAATTCAATTTTTTTAAACTAAAATATATAGTTGAAGAACTAAACTGGATAATTGAAGGGGATTTATACTATATCAGCTGATGTAATAATATCAATTTACAAAGAATGATTTAAAGAGGAGATAGTTTTATGTTTGATTTTACAAATGAATGAGTCGTATTTGCAATTGATTGTATTATGGATGGAGAAGGAAATGGTATAAAAATTAATGGTCATAGATTAAATAGAACTCATTATTAAAATAAATGAGTTCAATATTTGTTTTAGTGGAGGTATGGTTATGTTACTTTTTGAGCAGATGTTAGTGTTGTTTTTTTATATGATGATTGGGCATATAACATGCAAAAAGAAAATATTAGATGAAGATTTTGGCAATAAGATATCTTGGTTAGTACTGAATATTGCCAATCCAATGATGATTATTTCATCGGCAGTAAATAGCGAAGGAAGTATTAAAGGGGAAGAACTTATTATAACAGCAGTGGTAGCAGTGATAATATATATTTTTCTACTCTTTATTGCAGTTCTTGTTCCTAAAATTTTTAAAATTGAGAAAAGAGATGCAGGTTATTTTCAATTGATGACAGTATTTAATAATATTGGTTTTATGGGTTTTCCAGTTATCTTAGCGATGTATGGAAGTGATGCTTTGTTGTATGCATCTGTATTTTTACTTCCTTATAATATTTTATTTTATACATATGGTATAAATTTGTTGAGTACAACTAAGCAAAGATTAAGTTTAAAGAAAATATTAAATATTGGTGTAATAGCAAGTTTTTTAGCAGTTATCTTATATTTAACGCAGATACCAGTTCCCCAGTTTGTAAAGAGTGCATCACAAGGTTTAAGTCATTTGACTGCTCCCTTGAGTATGATTGTTATTGGTATATCACTTGCTAAACTAAGTATGAAAGAATTATTTTTAGATATCCAAATACTTTTGTTTGCCATCATGAAATTATTATTTATTCCAATTTTTTCTATATTCATCATTAAACGAATTATAACAATACCAGTATTACAGGGGGTATGCATGGTTATGCTTGCAACGCCAGCAGGTAGTATGACAGCCATGTTAGCACAACAGTATGGTGGAGATTATAAGAAAGTAGCACAGGGTGTAGCATTGACAACATTGCTTTCAGTATTAACAATACCACTTGTATCCATTTTAGTTTTATAACATTTCATTAATAGAATAAAAGACTGAGATTGAGATAAAACAAGATTATCTTAGCTCATCGAATAAGTATATGATAAAATAATTATATTAATAGTTAAGGAAGTGGAAAATGATGTTGAAAGAAGAAATAATCTTTGATGGAGCAGTTAGTAAACCCAATCAGTTACATGCTATTATATTTAAACCAGAAAGTAAACCAGTAAAAATTTTGCATATCATACATGGTATGACTGAACATATGGGAAGATATGAGAAATTTGCGGAAAAGATGACAGATGTTGGTATAATGGTTGTTGGTTTTGATCTAAGAGGTCATGGAAAAAATGACGGAGACAAAACATGTGCATCTTTTGGTGAAAATGGCTGGCAGGCATCATTAGAAGATATTCATATTTTCTATGAGTTAATGAAACAACAATATTCAGATTTACCATATTATATGCTTGGCTTTTCATTAGGGTCTTTTTTGTTGAGAGAGTACCTTAATATTTATAGTTATGATAGAATCAATGGTGCTATTATCATGGGAACTGGCTGTCAACCAGTATTAGTGTTGAATATGATTATGAAAATAGTAGAAAAAGAAATTCGTAAAGTAGGTTATAATCAAACAACACCATTAATACAAAATCTATCTTTTGGACAATACAATAAAAAATTTAAACCTAATCGTACTGTTTCTGATTGGTTATGTTCTGATATTCATCAGTTAGATGATTATATTAGTGATGAATTATGTAGACAAGATATATCTGCTGGACTTTTTTATGATTTATTATCAAGTATGAAGCGCACAGGAAATAAAGCAGCTTATACTTGTTGGAATAAATACATGCCAGTATTGTTGATTTCAGGTAAAAATGATCCTGTTGGTGATATGACAAAGGGTATTATGACAGTATACCAAACAATGAAAAAAGCAGATATAAATCATTTAAGGATAGAAGTTATTGATAAAGCAAGACATGATTTACTTCATGAAGAAGAAAGTGGGGCTGCTATTAAAGCAATAAATATAATTAAAGAATTTATTGGAGGATAAACATGATGAGTATAGATATAGGGACAGCAACTATTTGTGGTGTTGTATTTGATTTAGATAGTGAAAAGATATTATATAAAGAAACAATAGAGAATAAAAGCTTTATAAATACTGATCATGAATGGGAAAGAGTACAGGATGTTGAAATGATTATTTCCAAGGCAATACTATTATTAAATCGATGTTTAGAAAAGTATTCTGGTATTGATTCAATAGGTTTAACTCGACAAATGCATGGTATTGTTTATATAGATGATATGGGTAAAGCTATTAGTCCATTATATACTTGGCAGAATCAAAGAGGATAATTACTTTTAGAAGATGATTATACAATTGTGGACAAAATCAATCAATATACACTTCATTCTGTAGCTAGTGGCTATGGAATGTTCATTAATATGCTTGCCTATAAGC
>JAXJVS010000084.1:0-5972 GCA_036308445.1 Bacilli bacterium
CTCCTTGAAGTATCTTTTTGATAACTTCTATATAAAGTCTGTTTCTCAACTTTAGAATGTCTTTGCTTACCGACATTGTAGGTTCGGTTTCTATCATGTAGTGAATATGGTCTTTGTCAGTTTCCATGTATTTGATAATAACTTTGTGCCTTTGACATATCTCATATGAAAATTGTAATAAGTATTTGTGTCTGTTTTTAGATTTCCCTGTTCCTATATCATAAGTATACAATAATTCCCAACTTCTGGCTACCTTAACCCACCGTCTAAAGCCAGTGGGATTGCGGTAGCCTTATTTCAATAATATCATCAAATATAAACCTTCTATCCATAATTTCTCTATCTATATGATAATGACCATTATACCATTTTTTAAACTTCACTTTCTTTTCTATATCATCAAAAAAATAATTAATATTATAGTATTGTTTATCATATCCTATCATATCATTATTTTTCATTTGTA
Source organism: Bacilli bacterium (assembly GCA_036308445.1). Classification (GTDB taxonomy): domain Bacteria; phylum Bacillota_I; class Bacilli_A; order Erysipelotrichales; family Coprobacillaceae; genus MGBC113645. The sequence continues at coordinate 467 of JAXJVS010000084.1, forward strand.
GATATTGTAAATACTTACTAGAAGTATCATGTGTAATTATATAATCTACCTGATAATCATGTTCTTGTAAGTTCTTCATAGCATTATCTATTTCTTCTTTAGTAGGAAGTTCATTTTGCCACCAGCTTATTCCTTCTTTACGATACTCTCTATCATGAGAAAAACCACCACCAAAACAAAAGAAAGATAATCCATATAAATCATATATTTCACCACGCATTAAATGAATAAGACTATTAGTTATCTTATGTACTTTTCCGTTATTCCATAAATCAACAGGATATTGATTCAATAAACCAAAATTTTCATGATTACCATCCACGAATAAAGTTGTCCAAGGTTTCTCACTGATCCATTTAATCCACCATTGATCCTCTTTATTTCCTGACCAGACAAATCCTGCATCACCACAAATAATAACATAATCATCTTTGGTTAATAGCTTACCTATCGAGAAATTCTTACTATTTAATTTATAAATATCATATGGACAATGTACATCACCAGTAATAAATATTCTTCCCATTCTTATTTCCTCTCTTTCTATTATATCATGTTCTTATTTTTATAAAATCCAAAAAACATAATTGTGACACCTTTGCATTTTATATACTTTTATTCAACAAAACTTTCTATATTAACTCTTCACAATATTTGTAAGTTGCATTTTATTATTGATTATGCAACTTACATAAGCTATAATACTGTCGAAGGAGGAGTAAAAGATGAAAACATATCTATGTATTGACTTGAAAACTTTTTTTGCCTCTGTAGAATGTGTTGTAAGAGGATGGGATCCTTTTGAGGTGAATTTAGTTGTAGCTGATCCTAGTAGAGGCAAGGGAGCTATTTGTCTTGCGATTTCTCCTAGATTAAAAGAATTAGGTATTAGAAATAGATGTCGATTATTTGAAATACCTAATAGTATAGAATATTATACTGCTATTCCTAGAATGAAATTATATATGGAATATTCAGCTAAAATATATGAAATCTATTTGAAATATATTTCTAAAGATGATATTCATGTTTATTCTATAGATGAAGCATTTCTAGATGTAACTTCTTATTTAAACTTATATCAGATGAATGAACAAGAATTAGCTCAAACAATCATTAATGATATATATAATACAACTGGTATTACTGCAACAGCTGGTATAGGTACAAATATGTATCTCACAAAAATTGCTTTAGATATTAGTGCTAAACATAATGAAAGTCATATAGCTTATCTAGATGAGAATGAATATAAAAGAACTTTATGGCATCATACACCTTTAACCGATTTTTGGCAGATTGGTAGAGGTATTTCTAATAGACTTGCTAAGTATGGAGTTTATGATATGTGCGGAATTGCCCACATGGATGAAGATGTATTATACAAAGAATTTGGTATTAATGCGACATTCTTGATTGATCATGCCTGGGGCAAGGAACCAACAACTATTGCAGATATCAAAAGATATAAACCTAAAAGTAATTCGTTATCTAATCATCAGATATTATTTGAGGATTATAAGTATGAAGATGCTTTTTTAGTTGTGAAAGAAATGGTAGAAGTAAACGTACTAGATTTAGTTGATAGACATCTTGTAACGGATCATATAGCTTTATCTATTGGATATTCGAAAGATGTAAGAAAACCAACAGGTGGTTCTAGAAAAATGACAACACGTACAAACTCATATAGAATAATAGTTCAAGAATTTATAGAATTATTTGAAAAGACTACTGATTACAGATATCCAATTAGACAAATAGGTATTAGTTTTGGTAATATTGTTGATGAGATGTATGAATCCTTTGATTTATTTAGTGACTATGAAGCTTTAGAAGAAGAACGTAAATTACAGCAGGCAATTGTTGGAATTAAGCATAAATATGGTAAAAATTCTATTTTAAAGGGAATGAACATGCTAGATAAAGCTACAACTCCAACAAGAAATAAATTGGTAGGTGGACATAATGCCGAGTAAAAATATAGAACGTGCAAATCAATTTTTACCATATGATGCATTAAAAGGTTTTAGAGCCATTATTAAAGAAAAAGAGAAAATCAAAGTTGAAAAGAAAGATTTATCTCCTGATACTTGTGATGAACTTAACTGTAAGATATTACAAGTGAAACCCGGAATGATTATTAAAATTGTATATTATTCTCATGATGAATATATTGCATTAGAAGGAATGGTAGCAAAAATAGATCTAGAATATTCTAAATCTATCCAAATAGTAAAAGAAGTGATTCCTATTAACAGTATTATCGAAATAAGTGGTGATAAAATTGTATATTAACAATCAATTTGAATAAACATGAAACAGTATATAATTCATGTACTCGTAAAAATGATATACATGTAACTCATCTTCTTTGTAAAGAGAGGAAAAAGTGACATATCTATTATTTGCGATTCCAAAATAAATTAGTCTCAAATTTATCCGATGTTTTTTTCATAAAAGATTCAAATTAATGATTTAATATTGATAGATATCATATTTAAGTATAAAATAGTGACAAGTGAGGTAAGAATGATGAAATATACAACATTAGGGAAAACAGGATTAAAAGTATCTGTTGTAGGATTAGGTGGTATTCCTATTCAACGAGTGGATCAGCAAGAAGCATATAATGTTATTGAAGAGTGTATGAATCAAGGAATTAATTTTTTAGATACCGCAAGAGGTTATACTGTATCTGAAGAGTTTTTTGGTCATGCTTTAAAAGGTCATAGAGAACAATGGATTATTGCAACAAAATCAATGTCTAGAGATTATGAAAATATGAAAAGAGATATCGAAGTTAGTTTAAATAATCTACAGACTGATTATATTGATTTATATCAGATCCATAATATTAAGTCTGATGAAGAGTTTGATACTTGTTTTGGTGAAAATGGTGCTTATAAAGCTTTATTAGAAGCAAAAGAAGCAGGTAAGATTAAACATATAGGTGCTACTGCTCATGGTGTAGAAGCTTTTGAAAGATTAATTACAGAATTTGAAGATAAGATTGAAACAATTATGTTTCCATATAATATTGTTGAAAATCAAGGTGCTGATTTAATGAGACAATGTACAGATAAAAATATTGGTTTTATTGCAATGAAACCAGTAGCTGGTGGTAATATTGATGATGTTAAATTAGGGTTAAGATATATTTTAAATAATCCTGATTGTACAATTGTTATTCCTGGTATGGGAAATGTAGAAGAAGTTAAAGATAATTGTAGTAATGAAGTTTTTGAATTATTAAGTCAAGAAGATCAATTAAAATGTGAAGAAATAAAAAAAGAATTAGGACAAGAATTCTGTAGAAGATGCGGTTATTGTGCTCCATGTCCTCAAGGTATCAATATTCCTTCTAACTTTTTGTTCGTAAACTATTTAAGAAGATATGGTTTAGCTTCTTGGGCTAAAGATAGATATTGGTCAATGAAAGCTACTGCTCAAGATTGTATTAAATGTGGTCTATGTGAAAGTAGATGTCCTTATAATCTACCTATTCGTTCTATGTTAGAAAAAGTAGCAGAAGAAATGAAATAACGCTTAAGCGTTATTTTTTTTATTTTAGAGCATAATATAATATTAGGTGAGATCATGAACAAAAAAATAAAAACTCTTATTGTATGTATTCTTATTCCCTTAGCAGTAGGTTTTCTATCTGCATTACTTACTAGAAATAGTATGTCTACTTTTTCCTTACTTAATAAGCCACTTCTAGCACCACCTGGATGGTTATTTCCTATAGTATGGACAATATTATATATCTTAATGGGAATAGCATCATATCTTGTTTATACATCTTATTTCTATAACAAGAATAATGCTTTACTAACTTATGAAATACAGCTTATTTTTAATTTCTTTTGGTCTATTATATTTTTTAATTTAGAAGCTTATTTGTTTGCATTCATATGGTTAATTATATTATGGATTCTTATTCTCATAACAACAATACAGTTCTATAATATTAATAAACTCGCAGGTTTACTGATGATACCATATTTATTATGGGTAACTTTTGCAGGATATCTTAACTTCATGATTTATTTATTAAATTAAAAGAGATTGATATTTATGATATCAATCTCTTAATGTTATTATTTCACTGCAATAACTTCTACTTCAATTAAAGCACCTTTAGGTAATTTTGCTACTTCTACAGCACTTCTTGCAGGGTATGGTTCTACGAAATATTGAGCATAAATACCATTCATAGTAGCGAAATCATTCATGTTATCTAAAAATACAGTTGTTTTTACAACGTTAGAGAAGTCTAATCCTTGACTTTGTAATAGCCCTTTTACGTTTTCTAAAGCTCTTACTGTTTGTGCTTCAATTCCTTCAGGCATCTCTCCAGTTACAGGATCTAAAGGAATTTGTCCTGAAAAGAAAATCATATTTCCTAAATCAATTCCTTGACTATATGGTCCAATAGCACCAGGTGCTAATTCAGTTTTTACTACATTTTTCATACTTTCACCTCCTCATATAAACATTATTTTATATTAAATCATCAATAAATACAAAGTATTTGATAAACAAGAATCCAAATTTCTAATTCCAATATGATAATGTCCTAATTAATCTAAATCATGTTATTCTGTAACCTCATTATATTTTAGAGGTTATTATGAAAAAGGTTGAATTAAGAATGAAATAACTTTTAAATAAGAAATTATAAAGAAACTTGTTGAGGCTAATGGTAATAAGAAAAAGACCGCTATTAAGTTTAACTGTACTGTGTGAACCATGAACAGAGTTATTATCAAATATAAAAAATTTAGTAAGAACGATTTTATACACGGCAAAAGAAATTGTCTTCCTTCTACTATTATTCCTTTTGATATTAAAAACGAGATTGTTTCTCTTTATATTAATGAATACTCAGGCACCAATTTTTCTCACTTCTGTGAAATTATAAGTGAGGATTTCAATATGAATATCTCTAATACAACGCTTAGCACCTGGTTATGGGAAGAAAATGTTGTACCTCCTAAAACCAGAAGAAAAACAAAAAAGAAACTAAAGAAAAAACTTAAATATAAATTAAATGATACCTCATCTAAGAAAGTTCAAAATAACATCAAGGAAACCATTGAATCAATAGATTCAGCTGACGCTCATTCCAGAAGACCAAAATCAAAGCTTTATAGTCTTTTTAGGAGAAGACGATGAAAGACAATATTTATATCCTGAAGAATTCCATGAAGGATTCTTTAGATTGAGTGTTGGTATAGAAGATGTAGAAGATATTATTGAAGATATTCATCAAGCTTTAGAAAAAATAGGGTTTAGCTCATAATATGAGTTAAACCCTATTTTGTTTGATATCTCATCAAGGTAATTGTCTATTGTTTGCTAGATATAATGCATAAAAATCTTCTCTCGAAATCTTAATATCACATGCTTTAGCAAGATTTGCTAAATGTTTTGGATTAGTTGTTCCAGCAATTGGCTGCATACGACTAGGATGTCTTAAAATCCATGCCAATGACATAGC
>JAXJVS010000085.1:0-28024 GCA_036308445.1 Bacilli bacterium
AAATAAGATATCTTCATTTGGATTACAGTGTCAATCAGTGGAATCATTAAAGGAATTCAGATTAAGATTTTCTTCTACTAAAGAGAAAGTTGCGATAATGATATCATTAGATGAAGATGATACTATAATCAATACTATGGCTGGAGAGTTAAGTAGAGATAATATTTATATGTTTGGAATATTAGGAAACAACAATGAAGTGTTACAAAATTTGTGTAAGGAGCATATAAGAGTAAATCATGGAGAAAATGAACAAAATATTAGTACTTTATGTAGTGCTTTATTTGTCGTTGATGTTATCTACTCAATGTTTTTATCTCGCTATTATAAATAAAAAAGACAATGATTTTACACTGTCTTAATATATCATCTTGTGTAAATCACATTTGATTAAAATTCTGTCAAAATATTTTAAAGGACTACTGATTTACACAAGACTATCATAGCAAAATATTTAAAATATACAATTCAGTTAAGAGAGTTTGATTAAATTATTTAAATTTTCTATTTGTAAATTGAATGAAAAATTTTTAATATTGAAAGATATATCTAGAAAAAGTGAAAAGAGGTATTCATGAATTGTAAAAGAAACTCAATAAAGAAACTATTTCATTATTGAATAATAGAAAATGAAAGTTATGAATTACAAAAATTGTATAGAACCAACTGTTTTAAGTACTCATGAAAACATTGCATGTACTTTTTGTATTCTTAATATTAATTGTTTTGTGATTGAAGAAAGACAGTATATATAAAATAAAAGATGATTAGGATATTTGAATAAATTATTTAAAGGGAATATAAATGGTGCTTATTCTGCATTCTTAGTATTCATGCTGTGATTAACAGTTACTCCAACTTTAATCAATGTTACTAATAAAGCTAGTGGATTCATGCTATCTTTTTATCAGATTATAAGAATAAAATGTAAATCACTTTAAATGATTTACATTTTTGTTTTATATCATGTTTTCAAAAGTTTGTGTACTATTAAGATTTTCATCGATTTCATCATCTAAATCATCATGGATTGTTCGTACTGCTTTTGCAACTCTAAAAGCAGTTGTAGCATTATGAATAACTGGTCTTAATTGGTTAATAATAGGGATAATCTGATTCATTGTATATAGTGTTTTTTGAGCAGTTCTAATAGTTGATGATACGTTCATTTGTTGCATAGAATATCTCATAGATTGTAGTAGAGTTGGACGTCTTGGCATTATTGGATAGTAAGGATTAGGGTAATAATAAAATCTAGGATTGAATTGATATTCGTCATACATAATATCACCTCCTGATTTAATATATTCTTATAAAAAAATATTGTGAAAAATTATCGATTACAAGCAAAGTTTTTTGCTTTTTATTTTTATTTATAGTATAATCTAGTGGCTAAAAGGGAGGCGAAATTATGAAATTATTTAAAGATTATGAATTTAAACCTTTTATTAAGAGTGTTATTGAAGAATTAAAATTTGTTGAACCTACACCTATTCAAAAGGCAATTATGCCTTTAGTTTATAAACAAAGAGATTTGATTGGTATATCTCAAACAGGTACAGGTAAGACACACGCTTTTTTAATTCCTATTATGGATATGATAGATGTAGAAAATGATACAGTACAAGCTGTTATTGTATCTCCTACAAGAGAATTAGCAGCACAAACATATGAACATGTTAAAATATTTATGGAGCATAATCCAGAGTTAAGAGCTTCTTTAATTGTAGGGGGAAATGATAAGCAGAAAACTATAGATAAGTTATCAGTTCAACCTCATATTGTTATTGGTACGCCTGGAAGAATTAAAGATTTATCTTTAGATGAGAAAGCTTTATTAATTACAACAGCTGATATTTTTGTCGTCGATGAAGCTGATATGACTCTAGAATTTGGGTATTTAGAAGATATAGATGCTGTATTATCTAAAATGAAAGAAAATATCCAAATGTTAGTATTTAGTGCTACTATTCCTCAAAAATTAAGACCTTTCTTAAAGAAGTATATGAAAGCTCCTAAGATTATTGAAATAGATGAAAATTTAACTTCCTCTAGAAATATTAGTCATTATTTAGTACCTACTAAACATCGTGATAGATATGAAGTATTAAGAAGAATTATGAATATCATTGATCCATATTTATGTATTATTTTCTGTAATACAAGAAGTGATGCTGCTTCTACAACGAAAAGGTTAAGAGAAGAAGGTTTTAAAGTTGGAGAAATTCATGGTGATTTAGAACCAAGAGAAAGAAAGCAAATGATGCGTAGAATAAAAAATAACGAGTATCAATATATTGTGGCTACAGATATTGCAGCTAGAGGTATTGATATTGATGGTGCTAGTCATATTATTAATCTTGGATTCCCTAGTGAATTAGATTTCTATATTCATCGTTCTGGTAGATGCGGTAGAGGTAAGTATACTGGAGAATGTTATAGCATGTATGATACTAGTGATGAAAATCTGGTTCATTTATTAGAGAAGAAAGGTATTACTTTTACTGTTAAAGAAATTAAAAAAGAAGGTTTTGTAGATACTGGTGCTAGAGAAAAGAGAAAAACAAGAGTAAAACAACAAACTGAATTAGAAAAGAAGATTCAAAGTATTGTTAGAAAACCTACTAAAGTTAAACCTGGATATAAGAAGAAAAGAAAGAGACAAGTAGACACTTTAGTTAGAAAAGAAAAAAGAGCTATGATTAAAGCTGATATTGCAAAAAGAAAAAAAGAAAGAGCTAAAGCAGCTCAAAGAGAAAAAAGAGAAAGAGAGGCTAACTAATGATTATAGGTTCTCATGTATCAATGGCAGGTAAAGAAATGCTTTTGGGTTCTGTAAAAGAGGCGTTATCTTATGGTGCAAATACTTTTATGTTTTATACTGGTGCTCCTCAAAGTACTGCTAGAAAGCCTATTTCTCAGTTGAGAGTTGATGAAGCTAAAGAATTGATGAAAGAAAATGGTATCGATATTAATAATGTTGTTGTTCATGCACCATATATTATTAATTTAGGTAATACTATTAAAGAAGAAACATATGAATTAGCTGTAAGATTCTTAAAAGAAGAAATTCAAAGATGTGAAGCTATTGGAGCAACACGTTTAGTCTTACATCCAGGTTCTCATGTTAAAGCAGGTGAAGAAGTTGGATTAGATAAAATAGTAGAAGGTTTAAATGAGGTTTTAACTGATTCACAAAATGTAAAAATTGCTTTAGAAACAATGGCTGGAAAAGGTAGTGAATTAGGTAGAACTTTTGAACAAATTAAATATATTATTGATCATGTTGAGAAGAGTCATTTATTAGGGGTATGTCTAGATACTTGTCATATTCATGATGCAGGTTATGATTTAAGTGATTTTGATACTATTTTAAATGAATTTGATAGAATTATTGGATTAAATAGGTTATTAGTTGTTCATGTTAATGATTCTAAAAATGTGAGAGGTGCTCATAAGGATAGACATGAAAATATAGGGTATGGTTATATTGGCTTTGATAATCTATGTAAAGTTGTGCATCATCCTAAATTAAAAGATGTTCCTAAAATCCTAGAAACACCTTACATTGAAAAGATTGCACCATATAAAGAAGAAATAGAAATGTTGAAAAATCAGACTTTTAATAAAGGTTTAAAATAGTTATTGATTAATATATGAAACTTTTGACAAGTGAATTCACTTGTCAATTTTTTTATATAATTTTCTATAACAAATTGATATTCATCATGAATAATAGCGTATTGATTATTTTTAATTATTTTAAGTATTTCTTTCTTTAATTCATCATCTAATTCAATATCAAATTCTTTTAATAATAAACTAAACTCCTCTAACTTTAATTTATTTATATAATCAGTATTTTGTCTATGCATCTTATCTTCCTCCTAGATATATCATATGTAAAAAAATTAAAAAAAGAACAAAAAAGTAGGTGTGAAACCTACTTTGTCATTTCTATAATTTCTTTCTTTAATTCCTCAATAATTTCATCCTGTGGAATCTTTCTAATGATTTTTCCTTTTTTAATCAATAATCCTTCACCAACACCACCAGCAATACCAATATCAGCGTGTTTAGCTTCACCAGGACCATTAACAGCACATCCCATAATAGCAACTGTAATATCAGCATGAATAGTATTTAAAAAGTCTTCCATTTCTTTTGCAATAGGTATTAAATCGTATTGGATTCTACCACATGTTGGACACGATACAAGAGTTGGAACATTTTTAATTAGTCCTAATTCTTTTAATAAAGTTTTAGCAACTTTAATTTCTTCTACAGGACTATCACTTAATGATACACGAATAGTATTCCCAATTCCTTGATATAATAGTGTACCAATACCTAAACTTGATTTGATTGTACCTCCAAGTCTTGTCCCTGCTTCAGTAACACCAATATGTAATGGACAATCGAAAGTTTGACTAGCAAGAGTATAAGCTTCTATTGTTAGTAATGTGCTAGATGATTTTAATGATATAGCATAATCATGAAAATCTAATGATTCTAATATATCTATATGTTTTTTGGCACTCTCTATCATTCCTTGTGCAGTAGGTTTACCATATTTTTCTAATATTTCTTTTTCTAATGATCCACCATTAACACCTATACGAATAGGAATATTTTTCTCTTTACAAGCTTCTACAACTGCTTTAACTCTTTCCATAGAACCAATATTACCTGGGTTGATTCTTATCTTGTCTATACCATTTTCTATAGCGAGAAGTGCTAATTTATAATCGAAATGAATATCAGCAACTATAGGAATATGAATTTGCTTTTTGATTTCTTTAATAGCTAATGCATCTTCTTTATCGAATATAGCTACTCTAATTAATTCACATCCAGCTTTTTCTAATTCTAATATTTGATTAACTGTAGCTTCTACATTCTTTGTCTTTGTATTACACATAGACTGAATAATGACATGATTATTACCGCCTAATGTTAAGTTTCCTACTTTAAATGATTTTGTTTCTGTTCTAAGCATATTTTTCACCTCATATCTATTATAACACATATTATCATATTCCTTTTTATTTTTTAAAAATTTGTTATAATACAATCGGTGATAATTATGAATAATAAACAGAAAGGAACTTTATATATCATATTAAGTGCTTTTTTCTTTGCAATGATGAATGTATTTGTAAGACTATCTGGTGATTTACCATCGGTAGAAAAAAGTTTTTTTAGAAATCTTATTGCAATGATTGTAGCAGCAATTATATTAATCAAAAATAAAGAAGGCTTTAGTTATAAAAAGAATGATTTACCATTTCTTATTTTAAGATCTATATTTGGTACATTAGGTATATTAGCTAACTTTTATGCTGTAGATCATCTATTGCTAGCAGATGCTTCAATATTACAAAAGATGAATCCATTTTTTGTAATTATTTTCTCTTATTTTATCTTAAAAGAGAAGATTAGTTTTAAACAAGTGATTATGATTATTATAGCGTTTATAGGAGCTTTATTTGTAGTCAAGCCTAGTTTTGATAATGCAAACTTATTTGCCTCTCTAATTGCAATTATTGGTGCAGCAGGAGCAGGTATAGCTTATACATTAGTAAGACTATTAAGTGAAAGAGGAGTCGAAAAATCAAAGATTGTATTTTTCTTTTCAGCATTTAGCTGTATAGTTTTATTGCCATTTCTAATCTTTGAATTTATACCTATGACATTCTTACAATTCTGTTATTTGATTATGGCAGGATTAATGGCAGCAGGGGGACAATTTGCAATTACTAGTGCTTATAGTTACGCTCCTGGTAAAGAAATATCTATCTTTGATTATTCTCAGATTATCTTTTCAGCTGTATTGGGATTCTTTATATTTACACAGGTTCCTGATACATTAAGCTTTGTAGGGTATATTATTATCTTTTTAGTAGCAATTATGAATTATAGATACAATTTAAATAAAGAATAAAACCTGATTCGTATTGAATCAGGTTTTATTAGTTTCTAGTACAAAATACCTATTAAACAATATTCATCTTCCATGATTATTACATCAAATTATTTGACATGATACATAACTAGAATATTACCTATGTACAAAATGAAAGCTTGGCATAATTAGAACGACTTTCTTGTACTTCATATTGGTAATAGAACACATCTATAACATTTATAAGCAAATCACTTCTTGGTATCTTGATTTATACATATGGAATAATACTAAGTATCTAAATATACTCCTTAAGATATTTTTGACACTATGAAAATAAGGATTCAGTTTATTAATCATTTTTGTTTGGGTAGATTTATTATTTTTAATAGTTATATGCAGGCAATTTACAATCATTTAAAAATATTTATTGAGAAATAAATAACTATAAAAAAAGATATAACAGTTATCTGTCATATCTTTTATGTTATAGTTCTATTTTTTACTTACTTTTGTTTCACAATATAAACATCTATATAAATGTTTTTCTTCATTAGCAAGATAGAATACATGATCTAATTCTTGTTCTACTGAAGTAATACATCTAGGATTTTTACATTTTTCAACATTAACAATTTTCTTAGGTAATTTTAATTTCTTCTTTTCAGTAGTTTTACCATCTTTAATAATACTTACTGTGATATTTGGATCGATATATCCTAATACATCTAAATCCACTTCAAATTCATCTGCGATTTTAATAATATCTTTTTTACCCATTTTATTAGATTTTACATTCTTAATAATTGCAACTGAACAATCTAATTTTTCTAAACTTAAAGCATTATATACTTCCATTGACTTACCAGCAGTAATATGATCTAAAACAATTCCATTAACGATACTATCAATCTTCATTATCTTTCTACCTCATTTTCTAATCCTAACATTTTCAAAATTAAAGCCATACGAATCCAGCGTCCATTTTCAACTTGTTCGAAATATTTAGCTCTAGGATCGTCATCTACTTCAGTAGCGATTTCATTTACTCTTGGTAAGGGATGCATAATTGTTAAGTCTTCTTTAGAGTTATTGATTTTCTTTAAGTCTAAGATATAAGAATCTTTTAATCTAATATATTCTTGTTCACTGAAAAATCTTTCTTTTTGAATACGTGTCATGTATAAAACATCTAACTCACTAACAACATCTTCAATATTTTCAACTTCTTTATAATCTAAGTTTTTAGCGTTTAATAAATCTTCTTTTAAATATTCTGGAATCTTTAATTCTGATGGAGAAATAAAGACAAATTTTATATTTTCATATCTAGCCATTGCTTTAACTAAAGAGTGAACTGTACGACCAAATTTTAAGTCACCACAGAAACCAATAGTTAAATCATTTAATCTACCTTTTTCTCTATGAATAGTTAATAAATCTGTAAGAGTTTGAGTAGGATGATTATGTCCACCATCTCCAGCGTTAATTAAAGGCACTTTACTTCTTCTTGAGGCAACAAGAGGAGCACCTTCTTTTGGATGACGCATAGCAATAATATCGCTATAGCATGATACAGTCCAAATTGTATCAGTAACACTTTCTCCCTTAGCAGCACTACTAGAATTTGCTTCAGAGAAACCTAGTACACTACCACCTAAAGAAAGCATAGCAGATTCAAATGATAATCTAGTTCTTGTACTTGGTTCAAAAAATAAAGTTGCTAAAATTTTGTTTCGACATACATCTTGGTATTTAGTTCTATCTTTGATGATGTCTTTTGCAATTTCGATTAACTCATCAATTTCTTCAATTGTTAAATCAACTGGATCAATTAAATACTTCATTTTATTACCTCCATATTCAATCCTTAATATATTGTTCCGATATATCTACATCATTCTATCATTTTTTTATAAAAAAACAATACAAATTTATGCGAATTGCCCTAAAAAAGGATGGTTAAATAACCATCCTCCAATGTGTGAATTATTTAGCTTTGCCAAGTGGTTGTTGTTGAGTAATACAGTGAATGTTTCCACCACCATAAACAACTTCTCTTGAAGAAACACCAACAGCTTTTTTGTCAGGGAAGATTTCTTGTAATTGTTGAACAGCTAATGCATCGTTTTCATCTCCATATTGAGGAACGATAACACCATCATTAGTGATTAAGAAGTTTAAGTATGAAGAAATACATAAATCTCCTTCTTCACGTGGTAATGAACCTTCCACATAGTCGATATCGAAATCAGCACCGATAGCTACAGATTTCTTAGGCATGCATAATTTGTGTACTTTTAATTTTCTACCTTTAGCATCAGTTTGATTACATAAGAATTCATATGCATCACGGCTTGGTTGATAGAATGGACTTTCTGGATTTTCTTCCCAAATACAGATAACTTCACCAGGTCTGGCGAAACAAGCGACATCATCAACGTGACCAGTTGTTTCATCTGGATCAATACCATCTTTAATCCAAATAATTTTTTCTAAGTTTAAATATTGAGTTAATTTTTCTTCGATTTCTTCTTTAGTTAAGTGTGGATTTCTACCTGGTGATAATAAGCACATTTCAGTAGTTAATAATGTGCCTTCACCATCAACATGAATAGATCCACCTTCTAGTACGAATTCATGAGCACGATAAGTATCAACACCTTCGATTTCACAAACTTTTTGAGCGATTAAATCATCTTGATCCCATGGAAAATATAATCCATCATAGAATCCACCATATGCATTAAATTCCCAGTCAACACCACGAACATCACCTTTATCGTTAACTACGAAAGTTGGTCCAGTGTCACGAATCCAAGCATCATCTGCTGACATTTCAACAACTCTAATGTGTTTTGGTAACATATTACGTGCATTTTGGAATTGAGTTTTAGTAGCACATACTGTTACAGGAGTAAATTGTGAAATAGTTGTAGCGATATCTACATATGATTTTTGAGCTGGTTTAGCTCCACTTCTCCATACGTCTGGTCTTTCTGGCCATAACATCCATACTTGTTTTTGTGGTTCAAATTCACCAGGCATTCTAAATCCATCTTGTTTAGGTGTAGTACCTTCAATTCTTTTTGCCATTGTTTTTTCCTCCAATAATCTTTTATATTATTTTTATTTAATTGTTAATTTTTTGGGCTTTTAGCAGCAATAAATTCTCCAATAACGATGAAGATAATAGCACCAATAGTAATTGGTAATGTAGCTGCTAATGTTTCCGCATCGAATGATAATGGGATAGCAGTGAAAATTAAAGCAATAATGATAATAACCATTGGGCAGATAGCCATAGCTTTAATGAATCCTTTGCTTCCTGGAACTTTGAATGGTCTTTCTTTGTCTGCATCAATTTCTCTTAATTTTAAGAAAGCAGGGAAAACCGGTACATATGCTAATAAGAACATAACTAAGTTAAGAGCGAAGAAGCTCCAGAACAAGTCTTGGTTAGGAATGAAAGGAGCTAAAATAACAACAATACTTGCAACGATTCCGTTCATAATAGCTGCACCAGTTGGCATTTCGTTCTTTTCGCTTTCTTTTGCAAAGATTTTAGGCATATCTCCATTTTTAGCAGCTTCACAAGCTGTAGAGTTGACACCTAAAGACCATGAAATCATGTTTCCAAATAATGTTAATAAGAATAATGCAGCACATATTTTAACTAAGATACCTTCAGGTTTACCAGTTAATAATGCGATAGCATCAACTAAACCACTACTTGTAGAAATCTGATCAGATGGAATAGCAACACCAATTCCAAATGCAGATAACATATAAATAACTGCAATAACTAAACCACCAATAATAATAGCTTTTGGAATTTGTTTGTTTGGATTTTCCATTTCATCTGATAATGTACAAATAACTTCAAATCCTAACATATTGAATATGATAACAGATATATAAGATAAACTATCTAAGTCAAATGATGGTAAAAATGAAGTTAAAGTCATTTCGTTAGCAACTCCTTGAGTAACTGCAACGTAAATACCTAAACCACTTATTAATAATGCTAATATCATTTTAATAGCAGCAGCACCATTTAAAATCCATGTACTATCACATACTGGGAAGAAACTGATATATACAACGATCCAAATGAATGCTAATTCAATAATTAAAGCAGGGATTGTAGCTAATTCAATACCTGTAATTAAAGTAATCATATCTGGGAATACAACAGCTAATGAAGCCATCCATAATGGGAAGTTAATCCAATAATACCAAGAAGCACGAGCTCCCCATTTATGACCAAATGCATTAGTAACCCAGTTATATAAACTTCCTTCATAAGTTGTTCCTAACTCTGAAGAAATTAAACCATATGGTAGTAAGAATAATACCATTAAAATTAACCACCAGAAATATTGAGAATTTCCGATAGCAGCAACTGGAGCAGCAGCTTCAGCTACGAAAACTACGCAGATAACTAACATGATAGCATCTATCATTTTAAATTTTTTCTTCATTTTTAATTTTTCCCTCTTTTTTACATATGAATTAAAGTACCACTTTCACCGATCATTGCAAGAGGAGCCTTTTCTAATGAAGCAATTACAGCTCTTCTACCTTCACCACTACTAGCGAATGCCATAGCTGCTTGTACTTTTGGAAGCATACTTCCAGGTGCAAAATGACCTTCATCGCAATATTCTTGAGCTTGTTTAACTGTGATTTCCTTTAATTCTTCTTGATTTTCTTTACCGTAGTTAATCATTACACGATCGACAGCAGTTAAAATAAATAAATAATCAGCGCCAACTTCTTCAGCCAATTTAGCAGAAGCAAAGTCTTTATCAATAACTGCAGGAACTCCTTGATAATCCCCATTTTCATCTTTAATAACAGGAATTCCACCACCACCGCATGCAATAACAATGTACTCATTATCTAATAGATTTAAAATTGAAGCTTTTTCAGCAATATCAATTGGCTTAGGAGAAGCAACCACTCTACGATAACCTCTACCACTATCTTCTACAAATTTAGCTTCTGGATTAACTTTAGTCATTTCTTCAGCTTGTTCTTTAGTATAGAAAGCACCAATTGGTTTAGTAGGATTAGCAAAAGCAGGATCATTTTTATCTACTTCAACTTGAGTAACGACAGTAGCAACATGCCAAGGCATTTTTTGAATTCTTAATTCTTTTTTTATTCCTTTTTGTAAGTGATATCCAATGTATCCTTGAGACATAGCTGTACATTCCATTAATTCCATTGGAGTCACTTTATCGCTAACCTTAGAACCTTCAGCAAAAGCAAGATTAATCATGCCAACTTGTGGCCCATTACCATGAGATACAATAATCTCATGGCCTTGAGCGATTAATCCAATTAATGAAGGACAAGCAGCTTCAATCATTTCTTGTTGTTCTTTAGGATTATTTCCTAATGCATTACCACCTAATGCAATAACAATTCTTGACATAGCTTTTCTCCTTTTAGATATTTAATATTATTAGTCTAAGTATCCTAATCTTTCAGTCATGAAAGTATCTAATTCTTCTTTAACGGCAGCTTTTTGAGCTTCAGTAGTATCTTTTTGATATCTTGTGAAGTATACTAATAAGCCTCTCATAGCAGTTAAACGGTTACCAGCTTCTTCCCAGCATAATGATGCATCACTATCAGCAACTTCATCAGTAACATCTTCACCACGAGTTGCAGGTAAGCAGTGCATGAATTTGCATCCTAAGTTACCCATTTGCATTAATTCACGATTAACTTGATATTCACCAAAGATTCTAACACGTTCCTCTTTTGGTAATTCACTTTCATATAAACCATACCATACATCAGTGTAAATGAAGTCAGCTCCTCTTACAGATTCACGATCATCAGTTACTTCCCAAGTACCTCCAGATACTTTACAGTTAGCTTCTAAGATAGCTTTGTGATCTTCATTTAATAAGTGAGTTTTTGGTCCATAGTGTACGAAATGCATACCTAATTTAGTAGTAATGAATCCTAAAGAAGCACATACTTGAGTACCATCTCCAACGAATACGACTTTACAATCTTCTAATTTTTTACCTCTTGGTAAGTTTTCAACGATTGTACACATATCTCCAATTTCTTGAGTTGGATGGTTGTAATCAGACATACCATTTAATACAGGGATTGTACAAGCGTCAGCTAAATCAACAACTGTTTGATGTTCAATAACACGTGCCATAACAACATCGATTAATTGAGATAATACTTTACCAGTATCACCGATAGTTTCATGACCACCTAATTGGATCATACCAGGCCCTAAATATTGAGCATGTCCACCTAATTGAGACATAGCAGTTTCAAATGATACACGAGTACGTGTAGATGATTGTTGGAATATCATTCCTAAAGTTTTGTTTTTCATTAAAGGTGGATAGTAACCAGCTTTAATACATTTTTTGATTTTTAGTGATAAATCAATGATGTCTAATAATTCTTCTTTTGTAAAATCATTAGTGTCAATAAAGTGTCTTAATTCCATTTTTTTCTCTCCTTTACTATTTAATATGAAATTAATATTAAAGGCTTTTTGAGGGTTATTATTAAGCAAAAAGCCTTTTTAGAAGGATATCAGGTTCTCATTAGTTATCATGAACTTGCGTGTAGTACATTCAGTAGCAATCTCAAATGTGCGTTATTATTACGGCTTGGGGGTTTGGTTTTTAATTGCTTTTAAATGGAGGATCGTATACTAATGAGACATCTAACGTCCTTCGTCGTGAAAATATTATCAAAAGATGTAAGGGTTTACATTTACCTTGGTGGTATATTTTTCTATAACCTTAGTTATAAACTATCTAAACTTTACTAAACTTTGATAAAAATGTAAGAGTTTTCTTTGACAAGAATTTTTGGCTTTGGTAAATTTAAAGAACAAGGTGGTGGAAGTATGAATAGTTTATTGTTTGTTTTTAGTTTATTATTGATTATATTTTGTTCAATGTGCTTTTCTATAAGCTTATTAGTATATATGAAGAATAAAAAGAAAATGAATCTGTATCTTCTAGTATTAATATTGGTTTATTTAGCCGATCTTATTTTCTTGCACTATAATGATTTTTTTGAAGTTTCCAAAGCCTTTGAGATTCCTAATACATTTATTAGTTATCCAGTATTAAAAATTTTTATTTTCTCTTTAATGCTTATTATCTATTTATTGGTAATATTAGAAATATATAAGAAAAAAACAAAATTAAAATATTTTGTATTTCTTATTTTATTTGTAGGGTTAGAAATAGTATTTAATACAATGCAAGAAACAAATCTAACTATATGGTTATTTTATACAACCAGACAAGTATTTGTATTTGGTATGATAGCTATTTTCTATATTCTATATTTTAAGGAAAAAGATGAAAAAATAAAAAATACTGCTAAAAAATTTACTACTTTATTTGTGTTCTTCATAATTATTAATATTTCTATTGTATTAGAAGATAGTTTGGTCATTTCTCAGCAATTAGCATTTTCTTCGTCAGGAGTTATTTTTAAGGAAAGAAATTTTAGTGAAAACTTATTTTGGATTATTGTTTGTTTAGGATCTCTTCTTTTGATGAAAGATAGTATTAAAGTGATGATTAATCCAGTTAAAGAAATACCTACAGAAGTTTTAAAAATTGATGATATTATAGCTGAATTTAAACTTACAAAAAGAGAAAAAGAAATATTATCATTACTATTGAAACATTATGATAATACTCAGATTGCAGATATGTTATCTATATCTAGTGGAACATTAAAAGCACATATACATAATATATATTCTAAACTTGATGTAACACATAGAAATGAACTCATTAAAAAAATAGAGGACTTAATGAAAAATGATAAGTAATTTTTACTTATCATTTTTCATTGAGATATCTATCGTCAAAGGTAATTACATTAGGCGAGTATAATTATAGTTTAGATTTATATATCAAACTATCATTTTATGTTAAGAAAAAGAAAAGAGATTATGAATTCATAATCTCTTCGAATTGATTTAGTATGTCTTCAAAATAATGGAATGCATCATCATAGATAGAATCTTCTAAAGGATTAACATGAGCGTCTTTTAATAAATCAATAGGGGATTTACTGCCACCTGATTTTAAGAAGTTTAAATAATATTCTACCTGTTTGTTATCACCATTTAAAATACGTGAAACAATCGCTAAGGCAACAGTCATACCTAAAGTATACTTATAAACATAATAATTATAATAAAAATGAGGAATATAGAAACATGAATGGCCTACTAACTCATCATTTTTTACATCTGGTCCATAATATTCAGCATTCAATTTATCATATAATTCAGTAATTGTTTTAGCAGACATTGGAACATGATCTTTAGCCCAAGTATGTAAAGTATGTTCAAACTGAGCATACATTGGTTGTCTATAGATTAATCCTACGCAGTTTTCTAGTAATTCATATAAGAAGTATGCTTTTTCTTCTTTAGATTCACTATTATTTAACATGTAATTAATTAATAGTGTCTCATTTACTGTTGAAGCAACTTCAGCGACAAAGATACGATATGAAGAATTAGCGGGATGCTGATTTTGATTAGATAAATATGTATGACAGCTATGTCCTAGTTCATGAATCATTGTTGATAATGAATTATAATCACCAATAAAATTCATTAAAATGTATGGGTTAGTATCATAACATCCACTAGAATATGCACCAATTCTTTTTCCTTTATGTGGATGATAGTCAATCCATCTTTCTTTTCTAGCTTTATTAATAATCTTTAAATAATCATCTCCTAATGGTTTTAAAGCCTTGTTGATGATGTTAAAGCATTCATCTATGGTATACTTTTTTTCCACATCTTCTACAATAGGAGTACTTAAATCATAGTTATATAATACATCTAAACCAATGATTTCTTTTTTTAAATGATTATATCTATGGAATAATGGGCGATATTCTTTGTTTGCTTTTTCTAAAATTTTAAAGAATAATTTTTCAGGTACATTATCATTAAATAAACTAGCTGTTAAAGGACTACTAAATTTTCTTACATCAGCATAAAAAGCATCTTTTTCCATATTTCCTGATAATGTAGCTGCAAAAACATTTTCATACTTCTTATATTCTTTAAAGAAATGATGATATGCTTGTTTTCTAACATCTCTATTTTTATTTTTTAAAAATTGAGATAATGTTGCACTATTTAAAGTTTCTTTTTTGCCATTGACTTCAACATCTTCAAATTCTAATCTTAAGGCATCAAATACTTTTTCGCTAACATCAGCCATCCCATGAGTTTTAGATAATATAGTTTCTAATTCTTGTGATAGGATGTGTTCTTTTTCTCTTAGTACCTCTTCTATTGTATAACGGTAGTCCTTAAAAGATTCATCTTTAATGAATTCTTTTACTTTTTCATCATTATCAATCATCATATTAGAATAGAAATCTAATTTTATAGAGAACTCATTAAAGAAAGTTAAAATTGCACTGTTCATCGTTTGGTATTCTTGATTATTTGGTTCAACATCACAATTTAAATGAGCATAACAATATAATTTATTAGCGATTCTTAATAGATGAGTATAATCTTTATGAAATTTTAAACAGTTTTCTTTTGAATTTAAGAAAGTCTCTTTTTGGTTTGATATGTTGTTTAATAGTTCTTTTGAAGTTTCTAAATCTTTATAAAATAAGTCATTTGATTCATAAATCTGACTTAAATCCCAAGTTTCATTAATATCAATATCTTTTCTTTCCATAATTAAACCTCCTGTGTTTAATATATCATATGTCTTTAAGAATTCTTTGTCAATTCTCGTGACAATATTTTGTTTAATGATAAAATAGAAGTAGCAGGAAAGTCTCTATGGAATATAAAAAAACATATACATTTTTTAAACTATGGTTCGTTGTTTTTGGTGTTATATTGCTAGGTATTTCTTTTGTACCAACGGATGATGTTTCATTTATCATAAGATTATTGAATAATATTTGTACTATTTCTTTAACAATTATGATATTTATTATTGAATTGATTTAATGATAGTAGTAATAGTATTAGTGTATTAGCTTTAAATACAATTAGACATAAATTAGAGGATGTTAATATCATGTTATATAATCTAATGAAGTATAGTTTAAAATGTGTATTGATTATTATAGCAAGTTTGATAGGGTTGATAAAAAGATAAGGAGGTTTATTTATGAAGTATGAAATAATAAAAGATATAAGAACTGGACAATTAAAGGATAAGCTTTTACAACAAAGTCTAGGAACATTAATTTTACCAACAGGTCAAATAATGATTAATGATCCATTAGTTATGTACGAACAAGAATCTTTAGAGAAAGATATTAAACCAGGAAGTTATCCTGTATATTTATATGTGTATGAGGAATTTAAAGATAAAAGAACGATATTTGCAGAAATTCGTTTTTTAGATACATTGCCTATAAAAATTGATGAAGTCATGACTTTCGATATAGATAGTGGCATAGCTGCTTTTGTAGATGGTTCAATATTTGATAAACTAGAAACTTTATCTGAGGAACAGGCAGAAGATATGTGGAATAATATGAATTCAATGTTAGAAGATAATAAAAATGATAGTTATACTACAATGAATTATCAATTAGATGATATAAATATTATTGGTTTTACTAGTGGATATGGTAATGGCACATATAGTGCTTATTATGCGTATGATGCAAGTCATAATTTATGTAGTTTGTTTATTGATTTTAATATTGTAGATTATAAGAATAATGAATTAGTTAATCAGCGTTATTTTGATTTTGGAGAAGCCATTGATGAAGGATGGTGGCATTATGATAAGGTCAAAGATGATAAGCTACCATTAGATAGAATAGTAGGTTATAATCATTTAGCGATATTTCTTCGTTGGATGTGTGAACATAAACTTTTAAGTAAATATTTATTAACATATTTTCCAACATTACCGTCTATTATAGAGGAAGGTAAAGAGGATATAAGAGTAGTTATAGACAGTTCACCTATATTTAATGGAGAATTATGTGTGGAACATTTTAATAATATAGGAAAAGAATTTGTATTTTATTTTTACCGTTTTAATATGCATAGTACTGATTATTATCCAACTTGTGTAGATGATTTTGCAGAAAATTATTTTGGAACAGAAAAATATAATTGTGAAGAATTTCATGATGAAGCTTATTTATTTGTGCCTTATGATGAAGAATATTATCAGGGATTATCTAAGTATATAGATAAGAATTGGGAAAAGTTTAATAAGAATGATATGTAAAATGATTTTATAACATACAGATAGAAATTATATGATCTATAATATTTTTAGGGGGTGTAAAGATTGGGATTAAAAGATAAGTTTAAAGAAATAAGAAATAACTATGTTATTCATCAAGCTAATAATGTAAAGTTGCCGGCATTTCAATCACAGGATATTCATAGATATAAAATCATCTTTTCAGGTAGAGTACAAAAAGTTGGTTTTCGATTAGAAGTATGTACATTAGCAAATAGATTGGAATTAAGTGGCTATTGTAAGAATATGGATAATGGTGATGTTTTAGCTGAAATACAAGGTTATGAAGATAGAATACAATTTTTGGTTTCCTTTATGGAATCATTAAAACGTATAAAAATAACTGATAAAAAGATAGAAGAATTAGTATTGAAAGAAGAAAAAGGATTTATTCAATTATAGATATATTGTACAGTCATGAACTTTATATAAAGATAAAAACACAACGTATAGAAATATAATTTCTATATAAAGTCGGTAGGTAGTCCTTACTTTTAAAGTATAAGTAGTCCTCCCTCTTTGGGTCGTCTATTCTTTGTTCATAACTTAAATGAAGGAGGAATTCATTATGGACAAAGCGAGTATGAAATTAACAGTATTTTTTGAGGAACCATTCTGGATAGGCATTTTGAATCTAAAGATTATGAAGTCTATGATTTTATTCTAAAAAATATAATAAACTTATTATAAGTCCTGTTGTTAAGGTGGGGAAGGCAAGATGTGATAAAGAATCCTAAACGATGACAACGTGAAGAAGAAAAACAACGTTTGTTTTATTTCGAACAACAAAAGCAAAGAATAGGGGCAGATAATGCCCCTATTCAATTTAATATATAGAATCCTGAGTTACACCAGGAGTATATATTGGTATATTGTTGTTATTTGATTTAATTATTTCATTACCTATATATTGATAACCCGTAGATGAATTCTTAATATAAATTTTATGTTTAAACCCATTTGAAAAACCAAATTCATAACCATGAACCTGTACAGTAAGAGTTAAATATTCATTGTTTTTTTCAATATTGATGACTTCACCTACATATTGCGGAGTTTCTAGCTTGGAAGGAACACAACATGCTTCATTCCAATAATATATATCTTTCTCTTTATTATATATACTATAATCTCTCATATCATCATTTGAAGCATTGAAATACTCTCTTATTAATTGTTCAAAGAAATGAGCATCAATTTCTTTGATAAAAGGATTAGAAGAATAATTAAACTCTGATGCATAGAATGGTTTATCATATTTTAATTCATATAAATATTCTAGAAGATCATTAAAATAAATGATGTTAATAGTCTCTTCGTTCCAGTCTTCAATAAATAGATTTGTACATTGATAGTCAATAGTACCGATATATTTTTGTGTATACTCTCTATTTATTTCTCCTAATGGTTCAATTCTAATATAATCATATTCAATTCCACCATACATTTTTATCCATTCACTAACGATTCTCTGATAATAAAAAAATCCATTTTCATAATTTAAATTTTTTATTTGTTCTCCATATATGTTTATAACTTGAGGCTTAATATTACTAAAATCAAGCTCACTATAGATAACACACAAGATGTTATCTTCAAAATAATAATCAGATCTTTCAATATTACCACTTTGAGAAATAGAATAATATGTAAAAGTAGCATCTTCTTTATTTCGATATGATTCCCAAAAAGCTTCGAAAACATTTCTATTCTCTAAATCATAATAGCCTTGAATATCATCTATACATATATCTTTATGTCTAAGATAATTATATATGTTCTTAACACCTTCCTTTGATAAGGAGGGGGAACCCAATCCCAATGAATATCCATCCATAGTATCTTGTTTAATAATTGATAGAAGTTGATCTGATATCTCCTCTAATTCTTTAATTATTTTATTTCTGATATCATCAGGAATAATAATAGAAATACCGTCAGTATTAATTTTTATTTTATCTTCTTTTTGAAGACTATATATACTACCAACAATGAAAGTTATCATAATTAAAAAGAGCAAGATTTTCTTTTTCATAAATATCACCTCAATTTAATTATTACACTTGTAATATTTGTTGTCAAATGTTATTGACAATTTTTTATTACAAATGTAATATTTGTGATAGGAGGTGGATGATGTTTTATGAAAAGAAAGTGGATTATTGTTGTTTTGTTGTTATGTTTGATTTTAGGGCCAATGATTGTTAATGATTATAATGCGTATAGAATCAAAGAAGAATTATTCTTTGTTCCTCTTCCGTTAGATACAGAGATGATAGATTCAATTTCTAAAGCAGGAAAATTGAATGGCAATGGGAATGGTATGCAGTATTTTGGTGCTATTCTTATAAAGAGTGATTTATCTATAGAAGAATTAGATTACTATTATAAAAATCAAAATAATAGATATCATATAGAAAGACAACTGGAAAATGTTATTAGTGTGATTGAGCATGAAAAGGTATTTTTTCATGAAGAAATGGATTATCAAAATGATTATTATATTGTTTATTGTTGGGGAGAGGGAATTGAATTCTTTGAATTATTTGATCTTCGAGGTCATTAGTGGAGATAGAACATGAAGAAATTGATGGAAATAATATTATGGATGGTAAGTTTATTCTTGAATTTAGTAATTATATTAATACTTTTTCTAACTTATGTAACTGAATATAATGTATCAATCTGTGATACAAATAATTCACCAGATAAGAATATCAACTTATACTTTAAGCTGTCGGTGAATAGGATTGACCTTTTGTATTGGCATAAGGTTGAATTATTTTAAAGGGAGATATAAATATATCTAAATTAGATTTTGAATTATAAAATGATGGTGGAAAGTGACTTGATATGATAACTATGTTGAAATAGTTTTATCGGGAGAAGAACTGTCTAAGGAAGAAATATTATTATATTTTGATGATAATATCAAGAAAAGAGAAAATTGAGTAAAAAGTCTGTATAAGACAATTTACCCAATTTTTATTTTAAAATATTTAAATAGGAAAGAATAGATAAAGTTAGAGCATATGCTTTACTTCCATTAGCATTATCTTCATTCTGTATATTTGTTGCAAAATAGTAAATATTGTCATATGTTTCAATAAAGCCAATAAACCAACCATTGATATCTTTTTCTTCTATACGTCCTGTACCTGTTTTACCATATAGTGACGTTGTATTATTAATAGATATATGAATTGATTGTTTAACTGCATTTATATTTTCTTTAGAAAATATAAAATTGTTTTGATTTAGTTTTTGTAGTAATTGAACTTGTTCAATAGGGGATATTTTTAATGAATCATCCATCCAGTAATTATTTATATCATAACTTATTTTCTGATTACCATATTCTATATTTTGAATATAGTTTTGAATCTGTTTATATCCTGCCGCATTATCTATCTTTTGAAAGTACCAATTGACAGAATATTTCATTGCAGTATCTAAATCTTGATCTTGCTCCCATTCATCAAATGGATATTCTTGTTTATTCCAATTTATTTTAGAGTTTTTTGGATGAATGATATTTGATTCTAATCCAAATAAGGCAGCATATATTTTATATGTAGAATATGGAGAAATACGCTGTATAGCCATTTCTTCATTATATATATGCCATATATTATTATTTGAATCATATAATACAAAAGAACCATTATATTCATCATAAATTGAACTCAAATCAAGGTTTAATACTTCCTTATCCTTCAAAAAGTCATAGTTACTACTATCATAATATGCATTTGTAGATAAAATTGGTAACACCTGCAAAGCTACAAATATAACTATCATAAGAATAAATAAGCTTTGTATTTTTTTTACAATAGAATCTTTATTAAATTTTGTGATAGTTATAATTCTTCTTTTTGTTTGTTTCATTTGAGTACTGATACTAGAAAGGAACGGTGATAGAGATATGTTTTCTATACTCTTAATAAGAGTATGACCGTAATCTAAATATTCATCTTTATCTAACAATTTTAAAACTGAATAATCACAGGCAATCTCTCTATCTAATCTCATTTCTCTTACCGCAAGCCATATAAAAGGATTAAACCAATAAAAAATACTAGATATATTTATAAGATAATTTATAAGTATATCTTTATGATGATAATGTTGTAACTCATGTAAAAGTATATAACGTAAATCTTTATCTTCTAATTGATTTGTAAAATAAGTAGGCAAATATATCCTTGGATAAAGTATACCAATTAAAGCAGGGGATTTTAACTGAGTTGTATAATATATAGGAATGTCTTTTCTTGTTTTTAGTTTTGTGAGACATTCCTGATAGATCGATATTATCTTGTTGTTTTTAATTACTTTTGCTTCTTTTTTGATTTGTATAATCTTTCGCCATGAATTTATATAATATATAGAAATAATCAATATACCTACTGTCCAAATAATAATAATACATTTGTTTATGATTTCTAAAGACTGTTGGTTTGAAGAAACTGCAAAATCATATACTTGATTTATAATATGATTGTGATTTATTATTGTGGTATTTTGTAATGTTAATACTTTACTAGATGATAGAGAATGAAAAAAGTTATTATTGTTTATTTTAATATCAGTAAAAGGAATAATAAGCAATACAAATAAGATAAACCAAAGATAATATTGAAAGTTAACTGATATATATTTATTTAATAATCTTTTTATAGTTATTATAAAGATAATGAAAAAAATAATATAAATATTAGATATAAGAAATTGTATACCGAAATATTTCACTTAATCCACATCCTTTGTAGTATGTTGATTAAGTAATTCTTTTAGTTCATTTATTTCGTCTTGAGTTAAAGTATTATTATCTATAAAAGATGTCATCATAGTGGAGATATTACCATTATAAAAACGTTTTAAAAAAGAATGATTTTCTTGTTGGAGATATTCATTTTCATTTACTAAAGATGTATATACAAATAATCTTCCTTTTTTTTCATAAGTTATTACCTTTTTATCAACTAATCTTTTTAAAAAAGTATGAACTGTCCTAGGATTCCAGTTTGATGCTGAACATAGTTTTTCAGTAACTTCATTAGTGTTGATTGGTGCTTCTTTCCAGATGATTTTCATCACCTCTAATTCTGCTTCTGATATTTGTGGTAATTTTTTCATAAGGACCTCCTAAGTATTACGTATGTAATACTATTATAAATACCTTAATAAATGAAGTCAATAAATTGGCAATCTCTTTTTACATTTATCAACAAGTGATAGAATAAATATAAAGATAGGGATGGTTTATGGATAATAAAATCTAGTGGTTTAGCTGATAATTATGCTAGTTATAATCTTATAGCCATTTACAATAAAATAGTTGTTTATTATGGGAAGATTGGAGATGATTAATGTGAAGAAAAAGATATTACCTATATTATTAATGATTTGGCCTTATCTTTGTTTTGTTACATCTTATATTGAAAATGAGGAATTATCAGAATTCTACTGTATATTATATTTAATATTGACAGTAATTGTTTATCTTTTGAATATTATTAATGCTTTTAGATTTAAAGATTATCATCAGTTAGTATTCTGGAATATGATTATCAAAATAGTACATATACCATTTTATTTATTAGTCTTTGCTGTGGGATTAATGTTTGTATTAGCGGCAGTTGTACCTGCGTTAGGAACTATTGCACCATTTATTATTTTTTGGTTATTTGTAGTAGATTTATTTTTAATGATAACTTCATCGATGCATGGAATCAATGCATTAGTAAAAGCAAGAAAAGAAAAAGTTATTACTAGAAAGTATATGTTTGTTCATATATTATTTCATTTTCTTTTTGTAGCAGATGTGATAAGTAGTATAATTTTATATAGTTCTTTAAAAAGAAAAAAATAAAAACTCTATCTTCTTTATTAGATAGAGTTTACTAATTTTGATAATCTAGATTTTTGTCTGTTAGCATAGTTTTTATGATGTAATCCTTTGCTTACAGATGCATCTAATTTAGAAGCAGCTTCGTTATAAGCTTTTACAGCTTCTTCTTTGTTTCCTGCTTCAACAGCTGCTAATACTTTTTTGATTGCAGTTTTTAAAGCTGATTTATATGAAGCATTTACTGCACGTTTTTTATCATCGTTTTTATAACGTTTAATTTGTTGTTTCATGTTTGCCATTGTGATTTCACCTCTCTTTATTATCTCGCTATGCCATTTTATCAAAAAAGAATTATAAATGCAATGTTTTATTGAATTTTGATTATTTTTTTTTATTTTGTCAAAGATTTTATTGGTGATATTATGCAAAAATACTATACAAGATCAGATTTAGCTATTGAATCACTAAGTCAAGCAAAAGAGAAAGAAGATTATCAAAGAACTGTTAAAAACATAGATTCTATACAAATAGAAACATTTGAGATTCTTAGAAAAAATGAATTATATCCCCATGAAATAGGTAAGTATGTAGAATTAAGTTTTAATGATTATGAGGCTAAAGAAGAGATTATTAAGCAGTGTACTAAGCAGATAAAAGAATTTATTAGTGATTCAGTAAATAAAATAGATCCATTGATTATGATTGTGGGTTTAGGAAATGATACTCTCACTAGTGATGCAATTGGACCAAGAAGTTTAAAACATATAAGAGCGACGCATCACTTAGAATTAGTTCAAAGACATGAAAATCAATATTATGATATTATTTGTATTACACCTAATGTTATGGCTAAAAGCGGTGTAGAGACAGCAGATTATTTAAAAGCATTAAAAGATGAGTTTGAACCTGATTTAATGATTGTGATAGATGCTCTATGTGCTAAAAGCTATGAGAAGATATGCCGTGTTATTCAAATGAATAATGTAGGTATATATCCAGGTAGTGGGATTGGTAATCATCGAAAAGCAATTACTAAAGTAACTATGGATATTCCTGTTATTGCGATAGGAGTACCTACAGTTATTCATGTTTCTTCTTTGATAAGTGAAGTATTTAGAATTATGGAGGGTTATTTCCATGAGTCATTGCAACCTTCTTCTTCTTTGAAAGTTAGTAAAAGAAAGAAATATAATGGTACTTTGTCACAGGATCAAAAAGAGCTGATTATGGGAGAGTTAGGAAAATTAAATGAAAATCAACGACAACAATTATTCTTTGAAATCTTAGCTCCTTTAGAAAATCAGATGATATTATGTGATAAACAAATTGATTTTGATTTAGAAATGTTAAGTAAAATATTATCTAGAAGTATTAATGATTTAAGGTATTAAGCCAATTGATTTGGCTTTTTTTCTTTATGAGTACTAATTTCTTTATTTTTTGCATAAGTTAAGTTGTATAGTGATAAGGAGGGAGAAGATGAAGAAGAATCTATGGATATTATTGAAATGTATAGTTGTCATAGTTATGTTAGTGAATCTTCCATATCCTAAAGTTTATAGTGAAAGTCAGGTAGAAATAGCTTCTAAACAAGAAGAACAGGATGAAATTACTCAGACTGTAAATAAGTCTAATGGGAAATCCATTTATATTTATAATACTCATCAATCCGAGGAATATGAATCAGAAAGTGTTGTAGAAGGGAGCAAATATCTAATGAAATTATTACAAAGTAAAGGTTATGAAGTTGTATATGAAACTACAGATTTTGAAAAGTATAAGAAAGAGCATAATATTAGTTATAATTATTCTTATAGTGTATCTAGATTGTTCACTCAAAAAGCTATAAGTGAGCATGGAAATTTTGATTTGTATATAGATTTTCATCGTGATTCGGTAAAGAAAA
The DNA here is from genome assembly GCA_036308445.1 of Bacilli bacterium. Lineage (GTDB taxonomy): Bacteria > Bacillota_I > Bacilli_A > Erysipelotrichales > Coprobacillaceae > MGBC113645. Next base: position 24,951 of record JAXJVS010000085.1, read on the forward strand.
GTGCTACTACATTAACATATAATGATAAAAACTATGCAAAACTTATGTTTGTTGTTGGTAAAACTAGCTCTAATTATCCAACAACAAAAACAAAAGCTGAAAAATTATCTAAAGCATTGGCAAAGAAAGTACCTGGTATAAGTAGAGGAGTTTATGTAAAGAATAGTCATTATAATCAGCATGTAGCTAAGAATATGTTTTTAATAGAAGTTGGAGCTCATCAAAATACCTATGCAGAAGTTAAAAATTCTTTAGTTGTATTAGCAGCAGTTATTGATGATTATTTAGTATGAAACAATATATTGTAGATTTATTATTAGTATTACTTATTTTGTGTATAGGACAGATATATTTTGATGATCATAATGTAGAGAAAACAATGTTTAATAGAAATTTAGCGCAGTTTGAACAACAGGTGGAAGAGAATGAACAAGTTACATCTTATGTAACACCGATTGATAGAGAAGATAATCAGATATCTTTATTCTTTTTATATGTAAGTAAAATGTGTGTTAAAGTCATTGAATATATTGTTTATATTTTCTCGCAAATTATTAGTATGCTTTTTACAATTATGGTATACTAAAGATTGAAAGCGAGTTGATTTGATGAAAGAAAGAATAGTATTTATGGGAACTGCTTCTTTTTCTAAAGAAGTTTTAGAGATGTTAATTAGAAATGAATATAATGTTATTGGTGTTGTTACACAACCAGATAGAAAAGTAGGAAGAAAGAAAGTATTGACTATGCCTGATGTTAAAGTTCTAGCATTAGAACATAATATACCAGTCTTACAGCCTGCTAGAATTAAAGAAGATTATCAGGGAGTTTTAGATTTAAAGCCTGATTTAATTATTACTGCGGCTTTTGGTCAAATTGTACCAGAAGTTGTTTTAAATGCTCCAAAACTAGGATGTGTTAATGTTCATGCTTCTTTACTTCCTAAGTATAGAGGTGGAGCACCTGTTCATTATGCAATTATGAATGGTGAAAAAGAAACTGGTATCACAATTATGTATATGGTTAAGAAAATGGATGCAGGTCATATTATATCTCAAAAATCCACACCTATTTTAGAAGATGATACTGTATCTATTTTATATGATCGTTTAAGTATAATTGGAGCAGAATTATTAGAAGAAACATTACCTTCAATTATAGATGGTACTAATGCAAGTATTCCTCAAGATGAAGATTTAGTTACTTATTCCCCAACGTTATCTAGAGAAGATGAACGCATTGATTGGAATTTATCTTCTAGAGAAATCTATAATAAGGTAAGAGGAATGAATGGATGGCCTGGAAGTTATACAACGTATCTTGGTAAAACTGTTAAAATATGGGCTGGTAAAGTACATCAATGTGAGAACGCAGTTAAACATCATGCTCATCAAGACAATGGGACTATTGTAAAGATATTTAAGGATGCTATTGGAGTGAAGGTGAATGATGGTGTTTATTTGATTACAGAATTACAGGTAGAAGGTAAGAAGAAGATGTTGGTAAAAGATTATTTAAATGGTCATTGTGTATTTGAAGTTAATAGTAAGTTTGAATAAGAGAACAAATGTTCTCTTTTTTGTATTGCTTTTATAATAGAACGAACAGGATATTAGAGAAAATGTCTATCGATATTTCTTTAGAGGTTATTACTATCATGGTATAATAGAAGTGTGAGGTGATCATGTATGCGTATGGTTGATTTAATTCAAAAGAAACGAGATGGATTGAAGCATAGTAAAGAAGAAATTCATTATATGATAAGGGGATATGTTGATGGAAGTATACCTGATTATCAGATGAGTGCATGGATGATGGCTGTGTGTTTTAATGGCTTAGATAAGGAAGAGACTGCTATTTTGACTGAGGAAATGATGTATAGTGGTGATATTCTAGATTTAAGTGAGATAACTGGTATAAAAGTAGATAAGCATAGTACTGGTGGTGTTGGAGATAAGACATCATTAGTATTAGGTCCGATGGTGGCGGCCTGTAATGTACCAGTTGCGAAAATGAGTGGTAGAGGTTTGGGACATACCGGTGGAACATTAGATAAGTTAGAATCTATACCAGGGTTAAATGTATATTTAAGTAATCATGAATTCATTAAACAGGTAAATGATATTGGTCTTGCGATTATTGGTCAAAGTGGGCATCTAGTACCAGCCGATAGGAAGATGTATGCTTTACGTGATGTGACAGCGACTGTGTCTTGTATTCCACTGATTGCTTCGTCGATTATGTCTAAGAAATTAGCGGCTGGTAGTGATGCAATTTCGTTAGATGTTAAATATGGCGATGGTGCGTTTATGAAAACAGTAGAAGATGCTAAAGAACTGGCAAGAACAATGATTGAAATTGGGCAGTCTTTAGATAGAGATACAAAAGCAACTATTTCTAATATGAATCAACCTTTAGGAAAAGCGATTGGAAATAGTCTAGAAGTTATAGAAGCTATTCATACATTAAATGGAGAAGGACCAACTGATTTATTAGAATTATGTTTAATTGCTGGTAGTCATATGTTACTACAGGCTAAAAGAGCAAAAAATTTAGATGAAGCTAGAATAATGTTAGAAAAGACAATTGAAGATGGAAGTGCTTTAGAAAAGTTAAGATTGATGGTGAAAGCTCAAGGTGGCGATGATTCTTATATTACTGATTGTGGAAAATTTAAATGTGCTCGAGAGGTTATCGAAATTAAGAGCAAAGTATCAGGATATATTAAAGATATTCATGCTATGTCTTTAGGGTTAGTTTCAATGAAACTTGGTGGCGGTAGAGAAACTAAAGATGATGAAATAGATCATAGTGTAGGATTAATTTTAAATAAGAAAGTGTCCGATTTTGTAAAAGAAGATGAAACATTGATTTATGTTCATACTAATACTGGATTATCTGATAAATTACAGCAACAAATATTAGATGCTTTTGTTATAGTTGATGAAAAAGTAGAAAAACCAATATTAATAGAATATGTGATGTAATAGGAGTTAATACTCCTATTTTTTTCATATTATGAAAAAAATAAAATAAAAAAAGAGAAATGTCGAAATAAAAGGAATATATAAGTA
>JAXJVS010000086.1:0-15804 GCA_036308445.1 Bacilli bacterium
GAATAAGACTGATTATATATTTGAACCTGATATTCATATGTCAATTGAAGAAGTAAGTCATCAATTTATTGAATTTATAAGTAAGATAAATTAACGATATATCTTTGATGGAGGTGATTTTATGAATTTTCTATTAAGTTCTTATGATTTTCATGAAGAATGGGCACAAGAAATATTTAGAACGATTATACATAATGGTATGAAAGTCGTTGTTATTCCGTTCTCATTTGATAATAAAGATGTTAAGAATGTTAATGATTTTGATATGCATTATGGTGAAAATGGTATTCATACACCATGGATATATCGTCCTTTCTTGTTTTATGGAATATCTAAAGATGATATTGTTTTTTTAGATTATTATCGTGATAGTGTTGAATTTATGCAAGAAAGAGTCAATCATGCTGATATCTTATTTTTGACTGGTGGTTTACCAGATCAATATCTAACAAGATTAAAAGAGAAACAATTGGTAGATATAATTAAGAATCATCATCAGATTATCATTGGTGCTAGTGCTGGAGCAATGATTCAATTGGATATATATCATGTAACTCCTGATGATGATTATCCTAATTATCATTATCAAAGTGGTTTAGGATTAGTAAGTGATGTAGAAATAGAAGTTCATTATTGTCATTCGCCGATTCAGGATTATGGGATAAAAAGAGTTATACATGAAAGAGGTTTACCTACATATACAGTTGCAAATGATGGAGGAATAATGATTGACGATGGAAAGGTTGTTCCTTTTGGTAATGCTTATAGAGTAGATGAAATATAATATTAATAAATATTAAATATAAAAATGAATTATGATATACTATGTTTAGAGAATTCTTAAGGAGGAATACGTATGAAAACAAAACTAAAGAAAATATGGTCTGATAAGAAAAGAATATTAGGAATGCCTATTACTTTTACTACATATTCTTTATCGGAGGATCGTCTTTTTATTGATAAAGGATTAATAAAATTAGAAAGTGAAGAGATTTTATTATATAGAATTAGAGATTTAAAGTTTACTCAAACTTTAGGTCAAAGAATTTTTGGGGTTGGAACAGTAACCGTTTCTTCTTCTGATAAAACAACTCCTGTTTTAGAAATTCAAAATGTAAAAGATGCTTTTGATGTTAAAGAGTTAATTCATGAAAATGTTGAAAAGATGAAGTTAGAAAGAAAGATGAGAGTTGGTGAAATCTTGGAAGATGGTCAAGATTTTGCAGAAGATATAGAGGATTTAGATTAATGATTAAAGCGATATTTTTTGATATTGATGGCACTTTGGTAAGTTTCAATACTCATAAAATCCCTGATTCTACAATTGAAACATTAAAAAAATTAAAGGAAAATGGAATTAAACTTTTTATTGCTACTGGTAGAGGAAAAGATGGTTTAGAGGTTTTAAAAGATATTGAGTTTGATGGTTATATTACTTTGAATGGACAGTATTGTTATAATAAAGATGGTATTATTTTTGAAAATAATATAGTTAAAGAAGATTTAACATTATTATTAGAAGAATTAGAAAGAAATCCTTTTCCCTGCGGTTTTACCTTAGAGCATACGAAAATTTTTAATTATCGTGATGAAAGAGTAGATTTTATTCATTCTATTACTCATAATGATGATCATCCCGCGGGAGATTGTTCAAATGTTGTTAATGAAAAAATCTATCAATGCATGTGTTTCATTGATGAAGAAGAAGAAAAAGAATTATTAAAGAAGTTACCTCATTGCATAGCTGCAAGATGGCATCCTTCATTTTGTGATATTTCACCAATAGGTGGCACTAAACAAAATGGTATTGATAAATTTTTGGAATATTATCATATTGATTTATCAGAAACAATGGCTTTTGGTGATGGTGGAAATGATATTCAGATGTTATCTCATGTGCCTTATTCTGTTGCTATGGGAAATGCAAATAATGAGGTGAAAGCTATTGCTTCATATGTTACTGATACTGTTGATAATGATGGTATAAAAAAAGCCTGTGAGTACTATAAACTTATATAATCTGTATATACAGCAAGGATAGTAAAAAAGTTAATCCTCCATATGGTAAAACATATGGAGGATTTTGTACTCTTTTCAATAATCTTTTATTCTTTGGTATTAAACTTTATGAAATTTGAATTTACATTCTTATCTTCGATTTAAAATATTGCTTTTGGAATTTAGTGAGTTCTTTAATTTCTTTTTTGGAAAAAGAAGTATTCTCGGGAGCAACCCATTTTTCTTCTACATCATTATATCTATGAATGATTGCGATTATTTTTCCTTCAAATTCATTTACTAGTTCGTTAGCTCCAAGAATATATACATCTTGTTCTTCTCCATCAGGTGTCATAACTCCTTCAACATAACCGTAGTTGATTGGATAATACATATCTTTATTAACTGGTTGATAAGTTCCTGAAGGTTTTTGTTTTAGATATAAGTTTATTTTTAGCACTTAATAGTTGACACTGCTAAAAAGAAGAGTATAATAGTTTTAGCACATGAATTTGAAGAGTGCTAAAAAGGAGAATGGAAATGGCAGAAAAAAAACAATTTAAAGCAGAATCACAAAGATTATTAGATTTAATGATTAATTCTATTTATACTCATAAGGAAATCTTTTTAAGAGAGTTAATATCTAATGCTAGTGATGCTAGTGATAAATTATATTATAAAGCACTAACTGAAAACATTGGTATTTCAAGAGAAGATTTAACAATTTCTATTACAGTAGATAAGGAAAAACGTATGTTATCTATTATTGATCAAGGTATTGGTATGAGTGAGGCTGAATTAGAAGAACATTTAGGAACTATTGCTAATAGTGGTTCTTTAGAATTTAAGAAAGCTTTAGAAAAAGGTCAGCAGGATGTTGATATTATTGGTCAATTTGGAGTTGGCTTCTATTCAGCATTTATGGTTGCAAATAAGGTAGAAGTTATTTCTAAGAAATATGGCGAAGATAAAGCTCATGTCTGGGTTAGTGATACTAGTGATGGTTATGAAATTTTTGAAACTGAGTATCCTAATCATGGAACTAGAATTAATTTATATTTAAAAGATAATAATGATGATGAAAACTATGATAAGTATTTAGATCAATATGAAATTGAGAGATTAATTAAGAAATATTCTGATTATGTTCATTATGCAATTAAAATGGATGTCACTGTTTCTAAACAAAAAGAAGATAGTGAAGAATATGAAGATGTTATAGAAAATAAAACTTTGAATTCAATGGTACCATTATGGAAAAGACCAAAGAAAGAAATTACTAAAGAAGAATATGATGAATTTTATAAAGATAAATTTAATGACTTTAGTGCCCCGTTGAAAGTTATGCATAATAGTGTAGAAGGTAATGTATCTTATGATTCATTGTTATTTATTCCTAGTCAAGCACCTATGAATTATTATTCTCAAGATTATGAAAAAGGTTTACAATTATATTCTCGTGGTGTATTTATTATGGATAAAGCAAGTGATTTAGTACCTGAACATTTTAGATTTGTAAGAGGTTTAGTAGACTCTCAAGATTTATCATTGAATATTTCTAGAGAGATGTTACAACATGATAAACAATTAAAAGTCATTGCTGAAAAGATTGAAAAACGTATTCAAAAAGAATTAGAAACAATGTTGAAGAAAGATAGAGAAAAATATGAAGAATTCTTTAAGAATTTTGGTTTACAATTAAAATTTGGTATTTATAATTCTTATGGTTTCTTAAAAGATAAATTAGCTGATTTATTATTATATTATTCTGCTAAAGAAGAGAAGATGATTACTTTAAAGGAATATGTTGAATCAATGGCAGAAGGGCAAACTGAAATCTATTTTGCTAGTGGTGAAACACATGCTAAGATTGATCATTTACCTCAAGTGGAATTAGTTAAAGATAAAGGTTATGATATTTTATATTTAACAGATGATGTTGATGAATTCTGTTTATCAATGATGAGAGAATATGATAGTAAAGCATTTAAGAATGTTGCTCAAGGTGATTTAAATCTTGAAACTGAAGAAGAAAAGAAAGAATTAGAAAAGAAAGAAGAAGAAAATAAAGATTTATTAACTTTATTAAAAGAAGCTTTAAATGATAAGGTTGAAGGTGTTAAGATTTCTTCTCGTTTGAAATCTCATCCTGTATGTTTAGCAAGCTCTGATGGTGTTTCTTTTGAAATGGAAAAGGTATTAAATGCAATGCCTAATGGAGAAGGAGTAAAAGCTGGAAGAATCTTAGAAATCAATCCAAATCATGCAATTTTTGAAGCATTACAAAAAGTTTATACAACAAATAAAGACAAGATTAATGATTATGCAAGCATTTTATATGATCAGGCTTTATTAATTGAAGGGTTTAGTATTGAAGATCCAGTAGCTTTCTCTAATAAGATTTGTAATTTAATGGTTGAATTAAACAAATAGTGTACTTTTCATAAGTACACTTTTTTGTTAAAATAAGGAAAAAGGAGATGGCGTTATGGAATTACAAGATGTAATCAATGCAAGAAGAAGTATTAGAAAATATAAAAATCAGAAAGTAGAACATCATTTCATTGAACAATGTATTCAATCTGCAATATTAGCACCTAGCTGGAAAAATAGTCAAACTGCTAGATATCATGTTGTAGAAAGTGATGAAATGTTAGAAAAGATAAAAAAAGAAACATTACCTGAGTTTAATGCTAATAATTGTAAAGATGCACCAGTATTAGTTGTTACTACATTTGTAAAGAATAGAGCTGGTTTTGAAAGAGATGGTAGTGAATCTAATGAATGTGGTCAAGGTTGGGGGTATTATGATTTAGGGATTCATAATATGAATTTTATTTTGAAGGCTACAGAACTTGGCTTAGGTACTTTAGTTATGGGGATTAGAGATGGTGATAAGATTAGAGAAATATTAAATATAGCTGATAATGAAATTATAGTTAGTGTTATTTCTGTAGGATATCCTGATATTGAACCAGCAATGCCTAAACGTAAAACAGTAGAAGATATTACAAAGGTATATTGACAAAAACTTTATTTTTAGTAAAATAAAGTTTGTATAAAAAAGACGATGAGAGAGCCAGTCTTTAATGTATCTGTTAAGAGAGTTCCTGTATGGTGAGAAGGAATCAGTAAGTTAAAGAGTACACTCTGGAGTTTCTAAGTGAAAAGCTTAGACGGTAGAACCGTTATTTGAATGAGTGTATGCTTTCGCATAAATAAAGGTGGTAACGCGAGAATTCGTCCTTTTGATGAATTCTCTTTTATTTTATTAGGAGGATATTATGAAAATTTATGATGAATTAGTGTGGCGTGGTCTTATTAAAGATGTAAGTTCACCAGACATTGAAGAAAAATTAAATAATGGAGGAATGACTTTCTATATTGGTACTGATCCTACTGGGGATAGTTTGCATATTGGACATTTTTCTTCATTTTTAATTAGTAAGAGATTGAAAGATGCGGGACATAATCCTATTTTGTTAGTAGGTGGGGCTACAGGATTAATTGGAGATCCAAAACCTGATACTGAAAGACCTATGATTACTAAAGAACAAGTTCAACATAACTTTGATTGTTTAAAGAAACAAGCTCAAGATTTATTTGGATTTGAAGTTGTTAATAATTATGATTGGTCTAAAGATTTAAATTTTATTGATTTCTTAAGAGATTATGGAAAGTTCTTTAATGTTAACTATATGTTAAACAAAGATATCGTAAGAAGAAGATTAGACTTAGGAATTACATATACTGAATTCTCTTATATGATTATGCAAGCTATGGATTTTTATTGGTTACATGAAAATAAGAATTGTGTAATGCAGGTTGCTGGCCAAGATCAATGGGGAAATATCACAGCAGGTATAGAGTTAATTAGAAAAAAAGCTGGTAAAGAGGCTTATGGATTTACAATGCCTTTATTAACTAAGAGTGATGGGACTAAGTTTGGTAAAACGAATGGCCATGCTATATGGTTAGATAGAGAAAAGACTTCACCTTATGAAATGTATCAGTTCTTTATCAATTCAGAAGATGATAAAGTTATTGATTATTTAAAATTCTTAACTTTCTTATCTAAAGAAGAAATTGAAGAATTAGAAGAAAAACATAAGACACAACCTCATTTAAGAGAAGCTCATAAAGCTTTAGCAAAAGAAGTGATTAGTTTTATTCATGGTGAAGAAGCTTATAATGAAGCTGTAGAAATGAGTCAGGTGCTATTCTCTGGAAAGATTCAAAACTTAACATTAGAACAAGTGAAAGCTTGTTTTAATGGTGTTCCTACTTTTGAATTTGAAGAAGATACTCAAATTTTAAATGCATTAGTTAAGATTGGGGCTGCTTCTTCTAATAGAGAAGCTAGACAATTTGTGACTGGTGGTTCAGTTTTGGTTAATGGTGAAAAAGTAACTGATGTTACATATGTTATTAGTAAGGAAAATGCTTTTGGTAAAGAAGCAACAGTTATTAGAAGAGGAAAGAAAAATTATTATTTAATTAATCATAAATAGGAGGATGAGTATGCAAAAGTTATTTAAGATTGTTTTGGTTTTGTTTTTAACATTAGGTGTAACTGCTTGTAGTAGTGGAGAAGATGCTCCTGAAAATGTAGTACAAGATGGTGATACGGTTAATATTGATTTTGTTGGTACGTATGATGGTGAACAGTTTACAGGTGGAAGTGCTGATGATTATGATTTAAGAATTGGTTCTGGTAGATTTGTTGGTAATTTTGAACAACAATTAATTGGAATGGAAATTGGTGAAACAAAAACAATTACAGTAACTTTCCCTGGTTTATATACAGCTCTTCCTAAATTGGCAGGAGAAGATGTTCAATTTGAAGTAACAATTAATTCAATTGATCGATAAGATGAGGTGATTCCTCATCTTTTTTGTTTAAAAATATTTAAATATTTGTTATTATAATGTTTGGTGATAAAATGGACGGAATTTTATTAATAAATAAAACAACTGGTATGACTAGTCATGATGTTGTTATGAAGATAAGAAAATTATTAAAAACAAAGAAAGTAGGACATTGTGGAACATTGGATCCTGATGCTACTGGTGTATTGGTTATTTGTGTCAATAAAGCAACAAAAGCTATACAATTTTTAACTGCTGATAGTAAAGAATATATTGCAACATTATCTTTAGGAAAGTCTACTGATACATATGATGCAAGTGGTAAGGTACTAGAAGAAAAAGAATTTAATGGTATTAAAAATCTAGAAGAAGTCTTAAATTCTTTTGTTGGAAAACAAAAACAATTACCACCTATTTATTCTGCTATAAAAGTGAATGGTAAAAAATTATATGAATATGCTAGAGAAAATAAAGAGGTAGAAATAAAGCCTAGGGATATTGAGATTAAAGAGATAGAGCTATTGAAAGTTGAAGATAACGAAATTACTTTTAGAGTTTTATGTTCTAAAGGAACATATATTCGTTCTCTTTGTGTAGATATAGCTAATAAGTTAGGATATCCTGGACATATGAAATCTTTGATGCGAAGTCAATCTGGCGATTTTAAATTAGAAGATTGTTTTACTTTGGAAGATGTGGAACAGGGAAATTATCGTTTGATAAGTATGGATGAAGCTTTTACTTCTTTTGATAAGATGGTTGTTGATGAAAAGATTGTGATTTATGGAAAGACTATTAAAAGTGATATTGATCATAATGTTGCTGTATATAGTGAAGAAGGAAAATTATTGGCTATCTATGGTCCTGATGGAAAGGGTTATTTAAAAAGTATAAGAGGGTTATTTTAATGGAAATTGTTTATTTAGATGAGAATACACAATTGAATAATGATGTTTCTATAGTTAGTGCTATTGGTTTTTTTGATGGATTGCATTTGGGACATATGGCATTGGTAGATAGAGTTATTGAGGTAGCTGATAAAAAAGGGTGTAAGAAAGCTTTAATGACTTTTGATCATCATCCTTTATATGTATTAGGAAGAATGTCTAAAGATTATTATTTAACATCTATGATGGATAGAAAGCATATCTTGAAGAATAAAGGAATTGATTATTTGTTTGTTATTAAGTTCAGCAAACAAGTTGCAGGATTATCGCCTAAGGATTTTATTGAAACATATTTGATAAGATTAAATATTCATCATGTTGTTTGTGGTTTTGATTTTCACTTTGGTAGTAAAAATAGTGGAAATAGTGAAACATTGAAGACATATAATCCTTCAATACTTAAGGTAGATGTTATTGATGAAGTTTTATATTTAAATGAAAAGATTTCTTCAACTCGTACAAGAAAAGCAATTGAAGATGGAGATATGAGATTAGCTGCTATGTTATTAAATCGTTTTTATAAGATTACAGGAACTGTTATAGATGGTAGAAAATTAGGTAGAAAGCTTGGTTTCCCTACTGCTAATATTAATTATGGATCTTACTTATTGCCTGCTATTGGGGTATATGCAGTTTATGTGTATATTGATAATAAGAAGTATTTAGGTATGTGTAATGTAGGACATAATCCGACCGTTGGAACATTAGAAAAAAGATCTGTAGAGGTTCATATTATTGATTTTGATGAAAAGATTTATGATAAGATTGTAGAAATTGAATTTATTGAAAAAACAAGAGGAGAAGTTCATTTTAAAAGTCAGGATGAACTTATACAACAATTAAAGAAAGATAAAGAAAGTATTAAAAATCACTTTTAATACTTTTTTTCTTGACCTTAACCCTAGGGTATGGTCTAAATAAGAAGTAGGTGATGGATATGAAAATCAAAGAAGTAGAAGAAAAAACAAAGTTATCTGCAAAAGCAATCAGACTATATGAAGATAAAGGCTTGATAACGGTGAAAAGAGATGAGAATGATTATCGTGATTATAGTGAAGATAATGTGAAAGAGTTATTAACTATAAAGTTATATAGAAAATGCGGATTGTCGCTTATGGAAATATCTCAAGTTTTTCATGATCAAGTTTTATTAGATGATTTGATGTATGATAAGATTTCAAAATTAGATAAAGATAGTTTAGAAATAAACGATAAAAAAGAACTATGCTTAGATGTTATTAAAGCTAAAGGAAACTATGATAGTTTATTTGAATATATTGAAACGGTAGAATCAGAAGAGTTTGTTTCATTGATGAACGAACTTGATGATAATAAACCTAAATCTCTTGCTATTCAGATTATTCAATCAGTAATGTTTTTAGGACCGATATTGTGGTTCTTCTTATATTTGGATATGGGTAAGATAGATAGTCTTATACCAATATTTATTTGTTCATTGATTTGTACTGTTATACTTACTCTAAGCTGGAGAAAGTTTATTAAAGAATATAAGTTTAATAAAGAAACTGTTTTTCAGGGATTGACTCATACTTTTAGATTAATATTTATGATGATTGTGTTTATAGTTATTATCATTGGTGTTTTAATTGGAGTTACTTTGATTCAGTATAAGATTTATATGAAAGATTCTATTTATATGTTTTCTCAATCTGGTTTTTCGATTGTTTTTTCTATAATTATGCTTGTTTCTTTATTTGAGGTTGTTTTAGGTTTATATGGTCAATTTTTTAAGTTTGAAGCTTATGATGGTTATATAGAGTTAATTGATTGGATTAAGAAGCATATTCCTTTATATGTTGGATTTTTCTTGGTTTCTTTATATCTTTCATTATCTAGTATAACAACAGTATCACCAGATAATATTGTTCATCATTCTTTTCTTAATCCTTTTGGTGAAAGTTATTCTTATGATGATATTGCAACTGTGGAATGTGGTTTTTATGGTTCTGGTTTTCATTTCTTTAGGGAAAAAGGTGATTTTTATTATCAAGTGACTATGAATGATGGTAAAACGATAAAATTCAATGATACTCAGACTACTGAACAATATGAAAATGACACATATAGTGAATTAGTTGTATTTGATAATGAAATTATGAAACATGATGTAAAAAAGATATCTAGTGATAAGAATAGTGAATATGCTATGCTGGATCAAATTTATGTAGATAGATTTATTTCAATTATTAATAATAAATAAAATAGAATCGGATATACTATTTAAGGTGATTTTATGTCAATTTATATTCATCTTATAATAGCATCGTTATTTTGGGGGTTGAATGTGATTATAATGAAATTATTACTAGAACATATCCCTTTTTTATTATTGGCTAGTTTAAGAGTGTTGTTGTCTTTTGTATGTTTGTTTATATATATAAGAGTGAAGGATATTTCGTTAGAGAGAGTTCCATTGAAGAAGGTTATTGTAATAGCATTGTTTGGTATATATTTGAATTTCTTGTTTACTTTTTATGGTATGCAGAATGTAAAAGGGGTGGATAATGCATTGATTAATGCATTATCACCGATGGTGACTTTATTGATATCATTTCTTTTTTTGCATCAGAAGATGCATAAAAAAGAAATGATAGGCGTTATCATGTCGATACTAGCTTTCTTGTTATCTATTCGTTTTCAGATTTTTTCTTTGAAATTAGGGTTTTATTTTATGTTGCTTGGTATGCTTTGTTATATGGTGTCGCATATTGTATTTCAAAAGTGGCATATACATAATTCTATTTCTTATACTTATTATCAACTTATGATTGGCTTTATTATGTTATTTATTCATACTTTTATTATTGGTCAGCTAGATACTAGCTCTTTTGATAATATTTCTATGTTTTACTGGTTGCTGTTTATAGTTATCTCAGGCATAGGTTTTGCTTATATTCAAATTATCTATATGAGAGCGACTGAAGAAATAGGTGCTTTAAAGACGAGTTTCTTTTTGAGTTTTAATCCTATTATTACATATATAGCATCTATATTTGTATTGGATGAAGAGATAGATTATATTCATATTATTTCGTTTGTTTTTCTTATTATATCTATAATTATCGCAAACAAGAAAAAAGAAGTTCCTGAGGATTGAGTGTTTCAATCCTTTTTGTTTTGGTGTAAGATGTTGTAAAGAGTAGGTGATATAAATGAATGTCTTTGCTAGTTTAGAAATAAAGTGTGATTTTTATGTTGAAGGATGGATTGAATATCAAAATGTAGATAGCTGTTTTTCAACTCTTCTATATAATCAAGGATATAAAATAGATATAGAAGGAGCTAATTTGATTTCGAACTCATCTGACTACTCTGATTGTGTGAAAGCAATTGAAGTTAATCATAATGGGACTTTTAAAGTGTTTTTTAATGGCTTTGTAGATGTTCCTGAAAAGATGGCTTTAATTAAAACGGAAGATTATTTAGAAGTTAATGGTAATTGTGCCGTGACTCCGATTTTTAAAGAGTTTCCTCATGCTGATTACAAAGTTCTTGTCAAGATACCTGATGACTTTGGAATTGTAGGATTTGATAAGATTGAAGAGAATAAATATGTAAGATATGATATTAATGCTTGTCACGTTGCTTTTATTGTCTATAGAAATAATTTGGTACAGTCATTTTGTCAGGATAATGTTACAGTTATAGCGGGGAAACATTATGATAGTAATAAATTGAAGGAAATGTGTAAAATCTGCTTAGATGTGATTAACGAATATAAAACATTTTTAGGAATGAATCGTTATCGTTCTTATTATATAGTTGTTAATCCGAGAAATTATAATGGGGCTTATGTTGAGGGAAATATTATATCTTTGGTTGATAGAATAGAAGGACTTGATATTGATACTTTTTTACATTTGGCACATGAGATATCTCATTTTTGGTGGAATAATTGTCTTTTGAATAATAATAATCGATGGATAGCGGAAACTTTTGCTCAATATAGTGCTTTGATGCTTATAAGAGATAAGTATGGTGAAAATGAGTTTATGAAGATTATTAATGGTTTTAAAAATCAAACGATAAAAATGCCTAGTTTATCTTCGATTGATGATCAAACAGAAAGTAATGTTGTTTTTTCTATTCATTATTATAAAGGTCCTTATTTATTTTATAAATTGGAACAAGAATTAGGAAGAGAGAAAATGAAGAGATTGTTTTATAAATGTCATAAAGAACAAATTAAGACATCAGATGATTTTTTAAAGATTTGTCCGGAATTTACAAAATATTATAAAATGTAGGTGATATAAATGGAATTTGAATTAAGAGATTGGACTTATGAAGATATAGATGATTTAATTTATTTGTGTAATCATGCAGATAGAAAGTATCTATCAAATAGAATGCCTTATCCTTATACTAAAGAAGATGCTTTATGGTATTTGGATTATATAAGTAAGGAGAATAGTTTATTTAAAGCTATTATTGTTGATGGAAGATGTATTGGCAATATTTCCATTGAGGGTATGGGTGATGTTTATTGCAAGGATGCTGAAATAGGTTATCACTTATTACCAGACTATCATAATCAGGGAATTATGAGCGAAGCTACTGCTATGATATGTAAATTGGCTTTTGAGTGTTTGGATATTGTCAGAATTACAGGTCTGGTATATGAACCTAATATTGGTTCTCGAAAAGTATTAGAAAAGAATGGTTTTGTTTTAGAAGGATTAAAGAAGAGAGCTATATATAAAGATAATGATTATTACAATTTGTGTATTTATGGAAAGTGCAGGGATGAATAATGGAAATATTAGATATTGTTGATGAAGAAGGGATTCCTACTGGTGAAACTATTGAAAGAGAAATTGCACATAGTCAAGGTATATTGCATAGAACATCACATGTATGGCTATTAAGAAAGAAAAATAACAAAGTACAAATATTATTGCAGAAAAGAAGTGATAATAAAGATTCGTATCCTGGTTGTTATGATATTTCTAGTGCGGGTCATATACCAGCAGGAGTAGCTTTTAAACCATCTGCTATTAGAGAATTAAAAGAAGAGTTAGGTTATGATGCAAAGGTTGATGAATTGATTTGTTGCGGTACAAGAAGAATCAAGTTTGAAGAGATGTTTCATGATCAATTATTTATTGATAATCAAGTGAGCAATGTATATGTACTATGGTGTGATTTAGACGAGGATGAGTTTATATTACAAAAAGAAGAGGTTTCTGAAGTGAAATGGTTTGATTTTGATGTGTGTTATCAAGATGTTAAAGATAATACTATTCATCATTGTATTTATTTAGAAGAGTTAGATTTGGTGAAAAATATCTTGAATAAAAAATGAAAAAATCTTGACTTATTGGTAATAATCTATATAATAACAGTTGCGGCAACATCTAGGATATAAGAGTCTCCGACCTATACCTTGGAGTTTGCTAAGTTAAATTATAGGAGGAAAATAAAATGTTAACTAAAGCTGAAAAACAAGCAATCATGCAAGAATATGCAAGATGTGAAGGAGATACAGGTTCTCCAGAAGTACAAATCGCAGTATTAACTGCTGATATCAACAAATTAAATGAACACTTCAAAGTTCATAAAAAAGATTATCATTCAAATAGAGGTCTTTTAAAGAAAGTTGGTAGAAGAAGAGATTTATTAAAATACTTAAAGAACAAAGATATCGAAAGATATAGAACTTTAGTTGCTAAATTAGGATTAAGAAGATAGTAGATACTTATGTGTCTACTTTTCTTTTAGTGAATATTTGGTAAAAAATGTTTGTTATTATGGTTATTTATGCTATAATATCAAAGATAATAAATGAGGTGGAAATAGAATGTCAAAACAAGTGTTTAGTATGGATTTTTATGGTAAAAAAATTACCGTAGAAACTGGTGAATTAGCTAAACAGGCTAATGGATCAGTATTAGTAAGATACGATGATACAGTTATCTTATCAACTGCTGTAGCTGGTAAAGAACCTAAAGATGTAGATTTTTTCCCACTAACAGTTACATATGAAGAAAAATTATATTCAGTAGGAAAGATTCCTGGTGGATTTTTAAAGAGAGAAGGACGTCCAAGCGAACATGGGACTTTAACTGCTCGTATGATTGATAGACCAATCCGTCCATTATTTGCTGATGGATTTAGAAATGAAGTACAGATTGTTAATACAGTATTATCTGTTGATCAGAATGCTTCTCCTGAAATGGCAGCTATGTTAGGTGCTTCTTTAGCATTATGTGTTAGTGATATTCCTTTTAATGGGCCTATTGCTGGTGTTAATGTTGGTTTAATTGATGGTGAATTTACTGTTAATGCTGGACCGGAAGCAATGGAAAGAAGTTTAATTAACTTAGAAGTTGCTGGTACTAAGGATGCTATTAACATGGTTGAAGCTGATGCTAAAGAAGTAGATGAAGATACGATGTTAAATGCTTTATTATTTGGTCATGAAAAGATTAAAGAATTAATTGCTTTCCAGGAAAAAGTAGTAGAAGCATGTGGTAAGGAAAAATTAGAAATTCCTTTATTTGAATTGGATCCTGCAATTGTTGAAGAAGTTGAAGCTATTGCTAAGGATAGAATGATTGCAGCTGTTCAAATTCCAGGAAAACTTGAAAGATATGGTGCGATTGATGATATTAATGCTGAAGTTGTAGCTATGTTTGAAGAAAGAGAATATGCTGATATTAAAGAACAGGAAAAAGTCATTAAACAAGTTAAAATTGTTTTACATGATTTAGAAAAAGATGAAGTAAGACGTTTAATTACTGAAGATAAGATTAGACCTGATGGTAGAAAGGTAGATGAAATCAGACCTTTAAATGCTCAAGTAGATTTATTACCAAGAGTTCATGGTTCTGCTTTATTTACTCGTGGTGAAACACAGGTTTTATCAATTTGTACATTAGGTGCTTTAGGTGAACATCAAAAGATTGATGGTTTAGGTTTAGAAGATCAAAAGAGATTTATGCATCATTATAACTTCCCACCATATTCAGTAGGTGAAACTGGAAGAATGGGAGCTCCAGGTCGTAGAGAAATTGGACATGGTGCTTTAGGTGAAAGAGCTTTAGCTCAAGTTATTCCTAGTGAAAATGAATTCCCATATACAATTCGTGTTGTATCTGAAGTATTAGAATCTAATGGTTCTTCTTCTCAAGGTTCTATCTGTGCTTCTTCTATGGCTTTAATGGCTGCTGGTGTACCTATTTCAAATCCAGTGAGTGGTGTAGCTATGGGATTAGTTAAAAAAGGTGATGATTATACTATTTTAACTGATATTCAAGGTATGGAAGATCATTTAGGAGATATGGATTTTAAAGTGGCTGGTACTAAGAATGGTATTTGTGCTTTACAGATGGATATTAAGATTGATGGTATTACTAAAGAAATCTTACAAGAAGCTTTAGCTCAGGCTAAAGTAGGTAGAGCTCAAATTATGGAATGCATGTTAGGTGCTATTAATGAACCTAGAAAACAATTAAGTGAATATGCTCCAAAAGTATATATGATGAAAATTGATCCAGAACAGATTAGAGATGTTATTGGTACTGGTGGTAAAACTATCAATGAAATTATTGAAAAATCTAATGATGTTAAGATTGATATTGAACAAGATGGTCGTGTAACTATTTATCATTATGATCAGGCTTCAATTGATATTGCTGCTAAATTAATTGAAAGAATTGTTAAGAAAGCAGAAGTTGGAGAAGTTTATGATGGTAAAGTTGTAAGAGTTGAAGATAAATTTGCGTTTGTAGAATTATTTGAAGGAACTAATGGATTCTTACATGTGGGAGATGTTGCACATGAAAGAGTTAATAAAGTTTCTGATGTCTTAAAACTTGGTGATATCGTTAAAGTTAAAGTTTCAAAAATTACAGATAAAGGTGTTAATGTTTCTAGAAAAGCATTATTACCAAAACCAATTCCTCAAAAAGCAGAAAAAAAGGAAGAAACAGTTAGTGAATAAGATTATTTTAGCAAGTCTTTCTCC
>JAXJVS010000087.1:0-9531 GCA_036308445.1 Bacilli bacterium
AGAATGAAAAACTAAATAAATTACATAAATAACTGCTATTTTGGCAGTTTTTTTCATTTTATGATGAAAAATCTTCTCTTTTGTAAGAGTTTGCATTTGATTATACTTGAAGTCAAGGAGGAGTTAAGTATGAAAATAGTATTTTTTAGTGTAAGAGATGATGAATATGATCTAGTAAAAAAATATGCCCAAAAATATGAGGTAGAATTAGTTACAACTAGAGATGCATTGACTTTAGAAAACGTGCATTTATGTGAAGGAGCTCAGGCAGTTAGTATTATGACAACCAAAACGGATGAACCAATTATAAAAAAATTACATGAATATGGAGTTGAATATATTTCAACTAGAACTATTGGTTTTGATCACATCGATTTAAATTCATGTAAGAAATATGATATGCATGCAGGTAATGTGAGTTATACATTAAGTAGTGTGGCTGAATATACAGTGATGATGATTTTAATGTCACTTAGAAATATGAAATTAATTATGGAAAGATTTGTAAGTCAAGATTTTAGTTTGGAGCATATTAGAGGTAGAGAATTAAAAGGCTTGACTGTAGGTATTATTGGTACAGGAAAAATAGGACAAGAAGTGATTCGTTTATTAAGTGGATTTAATTGTAAGATATTAGCTTATGATGTTTATCCAAATGAAGAAACAAAGAAATACGTAAAATATGTTGATTTAGATACTTTATATAAAGAAACAGATATTATATCTTTACATGCTCCTGCGATTGAACAAACATTCCATATGATTGATAAAGAAGCTTTATTAAAGATGAAAAAGGACGTTGTTATTATTAATACTGCTAGAGGTAGATTAATTGATACAAAGGCTTTAATTGAAGCAATTGAAGATCATCATATTGGTTATGCAGCATTAGATGTAGTAGAAAATGAACATCATTTATATTATAAAGATTTTAAAAATAAAGTTTTAGATAATCGTGAACTTGCTATTTTGAGATCTTTCCCTAATGTTATGATGACTCCACATACAGCATTCTTCACTCATCAGGCTGTAAGTGATATGGTAGAATATTCTATTGTTAATGCAATGTGGACAATCGAAGGAAAAGATAATCCATGGCAGTTAGTGTAATATTTTTAAATAATGTAAAGAGTTAAAAAGTTTGAATTAATATGTTATTATTAATAATGTTTTTTTGAGATGATAAAAAATATTTGCCTTTAAAACGAAAGGAGGAGATATTTGATGAATATTAGGGAAAATATTGCATCTTTAAATGTAGAAGCTTCCCTTTTCGTGAAAAAATTAACTGTATATAATAAAAGAAGAGGAAGGGGGAATATGAATGAGAATGTATTTAATTATGCAAGATTTATTAAATAAGAATAGTTATCTCTCTATAGATTTTTTTGTTCAAAAATATGATGTCTCCAAACGAACTATTCAAAATGATCTTTCATATTTAATGCGTATTTCCCCTCGTAAAGGATTTAGATTACATAACAAAAGAGGTTCGGGTTATTTATTAGAGATTACAAACAATGAATTAGTTAAAGATTTCATGGAAACTTTAAATGAAGGGGTTTCTTTTCATGTGAAAGAAAGACCTGCTCAGATTCTGGCTTATCTCGCAATACAGAATGGTTATATTTCAATGGATAACATTGCTGAAACATTTCAAGTATCAAAAACTTTAATTAAACATGATATGAAAGATGTTGAAACTCTAGCGAAAAGTTATCATTTTCAATTGGAAAGAAGAACTCATTATGGAATTAGATTAATCTATGATTTAACTTCATTGAAAAGATATTTAGTTGAAGAATATTTAAATCAGAATGTCTTTATCCAAACAGCGGTTAATGATGTTGTTCATAAATTTGATGATATTGAGCAAAAGTTAATTAAACAGTTAAATAAAGAAGGATTAAAGATTAATTACAATGAATTACTTAATGTAACTGAATATTTAAAGATTGTTGTTTATATATCACATATTAAAAATGAAGAAAGAGAAGAATTCATTTTTGATAAAACAGATTCACTACATAGAATAGTAGAATTTTTAATATGTACGCTAGAGAAGAAATATGTAATTTCTTTTAATACGAATAGTATTAAAGAAGTATTAGAAGTATTAAAGAAAAATATTAAAAGAGAAATAGGAAACATATCATTTACTGATTATTTAGAAGAAGATATAGAAGTATTTATTAAAAATATTGATGAAACATATAATACAAAATTTTTAGAAGATCAAGACTTTAAAAGAATGTTGTTGACACATGTTTCACTGTTGATTGATAGATTGCATAACAAGATTTCTTATCAAAATCCACTTGCTAATGAATTGAATATTACTTATCCAATGATGTTTAATATTGCTATTCAATTCTGTGATATGTTGCAGGAAAAGTATAATGTAGAAGTTACATTTGATGAAATAGGCTTTGTCGCAATGCATTTTGCGACACATATGGAAAAAGAAAAACAAGGAAGATTACTTTCGTATAATCGAATAAGTATTGTGTGTTCTTCAGGTGGAGGAAGTGCTTATATGATTAAGATACAGATTGAATCATTATTTCCTAAAGCTGAAGTACAAACATTTTCTTTCTTACAGCAAGATGAATTACAGGCATATCAGCCAGATTTAATCTTTACAGTTATGCCTTTATCAGCAGAAATAAAAGCTCCAATGATTTATATTAAAGAATTATTAGATGATAAGGATTTAATGAAAATCAAGCAGATATTGCAGTGTGAAGAATATGATCCATATACATTGATTAAAGATAATCCAATGTATTATGCATTCTTTTCAAAGGAGTTCTTTAAATTTGTAGAAGCAGACAGTTATGAAGAAATTATTAGAATTTTAGGAAATGAACTTGAAGAAAAAGGATATGGTAAAGAAGGTTATACTGATCTTGTGTTAGAACGTGAATCTTATGTAAGTACCATTTATATGAATGGTATCTGCATCCCCCATCCAATTGAAACAGACGCCAATAGAAATATGATTTCAGTAGCTGTTTTAAATAAACCATTTATTCAAAATGGAAAGGAAATCAAAGTTGTATTTATGATCTGTTTGAAGAAAGATCAGATAGAAATGTATAAAGTTATAACTAAAAAGTTATATTGGTTAATGCAAAAGCCTAGATATGTAGATATGATTACAAAAGTCAAATCTTTTGAAGAGATGATGAGTATTATGAAAGAGATGGGAGGTGGAAATGATGGATAGTGAGTTATTAAAAGAGTTAAGTAATGCTGATAGTATTGCCTCTAATGAAGGCGAAGTTAGATCGATTCTTTATCGTGAAATGGCACAGTATAGTGATGAAGTATTTAGTGATCATTTAGGAAGTATAATTTTTCATAAAAAAGGAACTTCCCAAAATCCATTAAAAATTATGTTTTGTGCACATATTGATGAAGTTGGTTTTATGGTAAGACATATATCTGATATTGGATTTCTTTATTTGATTGCAGTTGGTGGTGTTCTTGCCAAAAGTAAAGAAATGCAGATGGTAAGAATTACTACAAAAGATGGTAATAAAATTGAAGGATTACTTAATGTTACAAAAGATGGTAATGGCAATGTCAAAGATATGTATGTTGATATTGGAGTAGACAGCGCTGATGAAGTTAAAGCATTAGGAATCGATGTAGGTGATATGGTTTGTTTTGCAAGCGAAGCAAGACAATTACAAGAGAAGGTTTATGCAGGAAAAGCAATGGATGATAGAACTGGATGTTATGTCATGGTTGAAGCAATGAGAAGAATTCAGGGAGATGTTGAAAATGATATCTATTTTGTAGGAACAAGTAGTGAAGAAGTTGGCGTGAGAGGTGGACGAACTGCTACACATATTATTGATCCGGATATTGTTTTTGCATTAGATGTTGCCAATAATCCAGAACTTGTTAAGAATTATACAAACCATCGTTTAATTGGGAAAGGACCAATGATTGTTCATTATGATAAGACACTTTCACCAAATAAGAAACTTGTGAATTATGTTAAGGAATTAGCAGATGGATATGGTGTTCCTTATCAAAGTGATATGTTTAGTGGTGGTGGAACTGATGGTGGAAATTCTCATTTGGAAAAAGGTGGTAGATTAGCTTTAGTTTTAGGTATACCACTTAGATATTGTCATGGTTCTTATTCATTTGTACATAGTGATGATCTAGAAAACTTAACACAATTGGTTAATCATCTTATTCAAAGGTTAACATATGAAGATTATCGTAATTTTATTAATTTTATAGGAGGGTAAAAAAATGACTGAAATGGAACAAATCATTATTGGATTAATTTCTTCTGCTGGACAAAGCAAATCATTAGCTTTTGAAGCATTGAAGAAAGCAAAAACAGGGGAATATGATGAAGCTAGAAAGCTATTAGAACAAGCTAAAGAAGCTGATTTAAAAGCTCATACTGTTCAAACAAAGCTTATTCAGGCTGAAATGTCAAGTTCTGAAAATAAGCCAGAAGTAGGGTTATTAATGGTTCATGCACAAGACCATTATATGACTTCTCAATTAGCTAGAGATCTAATTGAGGAATTGATAAATGTATTTGAAGCAAAGGAGGGAAAATAGAATGAGAATCGTATTATGTTGTGCTGGGGGACTTTCAACAACTATGCTTATGAATGCTATGAAAGATACAGTTAAGAAAAGTGCTAAATTAAATGAAGCTGATTTTGATTTTATCGCTATTCCAGTAGATATTCTTGAATCAGAAGCAGAAAACTGTGATGTTTTAGTATTAGGACCACAAGTTGCCCACAAATTAGATGCGGTTAAGCCTATCATTGAACCACGTAATATTCCTTATGTTGTTGTTGATCAAGAAACATATGGAAAAATGGATGGTGCAACTGTAATGAAACAAGCGTTAATTGCTCGTAAAAAAGCAGATATGAAAAAATAAAATAAAAAAGGGAGGAAAAAACATGTTTGATAAATTTGAAGCATTTATGCAAAAATATTTAACACCACTTGCAAATAAAATGGATAAACAAGTTCATTTAAGTGCTGTTAAAAAAGCAATGGTTGCTTTAACACCATTGTTGATTATTGGTAGTTTCTGTTTGATTCCAGAAGCTATTCCTAACATGATTGGGGAAGAAAATGTTATTTCTCAATGGATCATTAACAACCTAGATATTATTTATATTCCATACAACGTAGGTATGGCGCTAATGTCAATTTATGTTACTGCTATTATTTCATATCATTTAGCAAATTCTTATAAACAGGACGTTCCTGGTTCTGTTACAATGGGATTAATTGCTTTCTTAATGATGACAGTACAATATACTGAAGATGGTGGAATTGATAAAACTTTCTTTGGACCTAAAGGATTATTTGCTGCAATGTTTGCTGCAATCATTGCAGTTGAATTATTCCGTTGGTGTAAAAAGAAAAATTTCACAATTAAAATGCCAGATTCAGTACCTGATTTCGTATCACGTTCTTTTGAAATGATTCCTATTTCAGTAATCATTATTGGTTTCTTCTTAATGGTACGTATTATTTGTGTCAATGTATTACATACAATGCCACCTCTAATTTTTACTAATTTATTTGCACCATTAGTAGGATCAATGGATAATCCAATTGCTTATACTTTCTTAAAGATGTTACAAGCATTATTATTCTTCTTTGGTATTCATCCATCTGTATTAAGTCCTATTACTAGTCCAATTTCAACTCAATTCTTAGCTGAAAATATCGCTGCTGTTCAAGCAGGTGGAGTAGCAACTCACTTCTTCACACCTGGACCTGAATCAGCATTTGGTAACTTCACTGGAACTGGTGTAACTATTGGTTGCGTATTCTGGTGCTTAATGAGTAAGAATAAAGCTTTAAAACAAATTGGTAGAGTTGCTTTAATTCCAGCATTATTTGGAATTAATGAACCTATCTTATTCGGTGCTCCTATTGTATTAAACCCATTATTTGTTATTCCATTTGTAATTGGTGGAGGAATTATTGGTTCATTAGGTGGTTGGGCTCAATATTTCGGAATTATGAAATGTGCTACATTCCAACCTCCATATGTAGGTGTATTCTTAGAAGGTTTCTTAACTAATATGGACTTTATGTCAATTCCTGTTAATGCAGTACAATTAGTATTATCTATTTTAATCTGGTATCCATTCGTTAAAATGTATGAAAAGAACTATGGTAAGAAAGAAGAAACTAATACTGCAATTAGTGAAGAAGATGCAGCTATCTTAGATGATTTAGATTTAGACTTCTAATTATAAGGCAAGCTTCGGCTTGCCTTTATTGTAAGAGGTAATATTATGGCAAAAAGAATTAAAAAAATACAAGATTTTTTATTAGAAAATCAAATAGATGCTTTATTAATAAAAAGTAAAACAGTAAAAAAATGGATGAATACGATGACAGGTAGTGGCTGTCAGGTATTGATTACAAAAGAAAATGGTTATTTAATTGTTGATGGGCGTTATATAACTGAAGCTAAAGAAAAAGAACATGATTTAGAGATTATTTTACATAATCCTCATTTGACAGGACGTAATTATTTAGGAACTGTTGAAGAAATATTAAAAAAAGAGAATTGTAAGAATATTGGTGTAGAAGCTTACAATGTATTGGTTAAAGAATATCGTGAAATTGAAAAATTAGGTGTAGAAGTTCTTTTACTAGGACAAGAGATTGCTAATCTTCGTATTATTAAAGATAATGAAGAAATAGAAGCAATGAAAGAAGCTATAGCTATTACTGATGAAATCTATCAGGAAGTTATTAAACATATTCATATAGGTATGAGTGAATATGAAATTAGTGCTTTAGTGCAATATTATTCTATTAAAGCAGGTGCTCAGCAGATGTCTTTTGATACAATAGTAGCAACAGGCGAAAGAACAGCATTACCTCATGGTAGACCAACAAGTAGAACAGTTAAAGCTCATGAACCAATTATGATTGACTTTGGTATTCAATACAATAATTATCAGTCAGATATGACTCGTGTTTGTTTTATTGGCGAACCGGATCCTAAGATTAAAGACATCTATGACGTGGTATTAAAAGCACAGTTAGCAGGACTTGCGGCTATTAAAGAAGGAGTCGTTGCTAGTGATGTAGATAAAGCTGCTAGAGATGTTATTGAAACAGCAGGTTATGGTGAATATTTCAACCATGGTTTAGGTCATGGCTTAGGTATTGGTGAGGATGGTGAAGGTCCTACTTTGAACTCTCAAAGTAAAACTGTCTTAAAAGAACATATGATGATGTCTTGTGAGCCAGGAGTTTATGTTCCGGGTATTGGTGGAGTTCGTATAGAAGATGATGTTGTTATTATTGATGGTATAGGTGTACCGTTAAATAAAACAACGAAAGATTATATTATATTGGAGGAAAAGTAAATGAAATATGATTTTAATGAAGTTCATAATCGTTTAGGAACTTATTGTACACAATGGGATTATATTGAGGATCGTTTTAATAAAAAGGATTTAATTCCATTTTCTATTTCTGATACAGATTTTATTATTCCTAAACCAATTACTGAAAAGATTCAAGAGGTTTCTAAACATCAGATTTATGGTTATACAAGATGGAATCATCATGATTTTAAATCATCTATTACTGGATATTTTGAAAGAAAGTTTAATACTCATATAGAAGAAGACTGGATTTTATATAGTCCAACAGTTATGTATTCAGTATCTTTATTAATTCGTTTATTAAGTCAACCAAATGATAAAGTTCTTACATTTGAACCAATGTATGATTCATTCTATACAGTTATTCAAGATAATGGTAGACAATTAGTCGCTAATCAATTAGTATCAAAAGATGGTTCTTTTGAAATCGATTTTGATATGTTTGAAAAACAAGCTCAAGATTGTCAATTATTATTACTTTGTTCACCACATAATCCTACTGGAAGAATCTGGTCAAAAGAAGAAATGGATAAGATTATAAGTATATGTAAGAAATATAATGTTAAAATTATTTCAGATGAAATTCATATGGATATTCAATTAAGAGACAGAAAACATATTCCATTATTATCTTATATTAATGAATATGATGAGCTTTATACTGCAGCTTCATCAAGTAAAACATTTAATACACCAGGTTTAATTGGCTCTTATTTAATGGTTCCAAATGCAGAAATTAGAGATAAATTCTTGATTCAGACAAGAAGAAAAGATTTCTTAAATTCAGTAAGTATCTTTGGTATGTATGCGACTATGATTGGTTATACAGAGTGTGATGACTATGTTGAACAATTAAATGAACATATTAAAGAAAATATGAAAATTGTAGAAGATTTTATTAAAGAAGAGTTACCGGACTTTAAATTCAAAATACCAGATGGTACTTATTTAGCATGGATTGATGCTAGAGATGTTCCATATACTGCTCAAGAAATTCAAGATGCTTTAGTTAATGTAGGTGGAATTGGTATCATGAGAGGTGAAATTTATGGGGGTCCTAAATATTTAAGAATGAATATTGGATGTCCACAATCTAAATTAAAAGAAGGATTACGTAGATTTAAATTAGCAATGGATGCTTTGTATTCAAAATAGGAGGTTTTATTTATGCATCATTTATTTAATAATATTAAAATAGTATGGTATAATCTAACAAAGTGGTTAGATAGAAATCCAGTAAAAGTACCAGTTAGTAAAAGAGCTATTGCTTATGTATTAGACTGGGCTATAGGTGGAGTTATTAGTGGTTTTCCAGCAGTGTTGATTTATAGCGTAGTTACAGGAAAATCAGATATGTTTAGTAATTTATATGTTTTTCCTAGTTTAGATTATCCCATATACTGGTCATATATTGCAGGTATTCTATGTATTATAGTTACATTTGTTTATTATATTTATATACCTTATAAAAAATATCCTGGACAGACTCTAGGAAAACGTCTAATGAAAATTAAAATTGTAAATAATGAAGATTATAGTGCTGTAAGTCTAAAAACATTGATTATTAGACAAGGAATAGGTTTATTCTTATTAGAAGGTTCGGCTATTGTAGTTAGTGATTATTTGAGACAGATGTTAACTTTAGCTACTGGTTTCTATTTTGAATATTATTTAGAAATTATTGGCATGGTTATTACTATAATTTCTGGTGTTTTCGTTTTTAGTACAACATCTCAGAGATCTATTCATGATTATCTTGCCAAAACAAGAGTTGTTGGTGAAGATGAAAAACCAGTGAAAAAAATAAAGAATAAAAATAAAAAGAAAAAATGATGCATAATTCTATAAGAGTATAAATACCCATATATTGCTCCTTTTCTCCCTTAAATCGTTTATGCTCTTTTGAAAACTTTTAAAGAAATAATAATTTTGGATTCTTGTTTATCAAATACTTTGTATTTATTGATGATTTAATATAAAATAATGTTTATATGGTAGAGTCAAAAGTTTATGAAAACTTGTGATTCAGGCGAGAAAACGTATTATCTATAGTTGCTATTTTGATAAAACAGATGTTTTACGTTTTTCGTAAATAATAGGAAGGAATTAAAAC
>JAXJVS010000088.1:0-15686 GCA_036308445.1 Bacilli bacterium
AGGTATCACCAACATTGACTTTATCACCAACTTTAATAAAAGGTTCTTCATTTTCACCACTAGCCTGATAATATGTTCCAACCAAAGGACTCTTTACAACATAATAATCATTTTTATCATTCTTTTCTATTTTTTTATTTTCAGTTACTACTGGTATAGTATCTATATCTTTTTCTAAAGTTATTTTTAAATCTCCATCCTGAATATTCATTTTGGAAATATGACTATCTTCAAATAAATTCATAATTATCTTAATTTTATCTGTATCCATTTTTCTTACCTCCTGTTTGAAAAAATAGGCTAAGTATATATCTTAGCCTATTTTTTAGCTTCAATAAGATCAACTATATCTTTAACTGTTTTTAAAGAAGCTAATTCTTCATCAGAAATTTCTACATCAAATTCAGTTTCTAAGTCTAAAGATAATTCTACTGCATCTAAAGAATCAACACCTAAATCTTCATTTAATAAAGATTCTAATTTAATATCATCTCCATCAATATTTAATGATTCAACTAATGCATTTTTTACTTGTTCAAACATATTTTTCTCCTTCTTACTTAAATTTTTTTAATTAGATACTTCAAATTTTTGAAGCAATGCCACTATATACCATTATTTTCCATTTGTAAATACTTTTTTGGAAATTTAATTAAAAATTTTTATATAAATATTTTTAATTAAATTAAGTGCGCATTTTAAAACTTTTCTGTGAATTTTTTGTGAATTTTCCGTATATTTCTTCAAAATCAAAAAAAGAATGTGTATTCACACATTCTTACTTATAAAAATCTTCGTATAGCTTTAAAGCCTGGTCTAGTACTTTCTTTCCATCCATCATTCCATATTCTCTCATACCAATAACTGCAAATGGAGCTTTACCTTCTAACAATTTTTCAATAGATTTGACAACATAACGAACCTGAGGTCCTAATAGTAAAACATCAAATTGCCACATTCTTTCTTCTACACTTTTTTCTCCAACAGCATCAACACTGACTTCTATACCTCTTTTCTTTGCTTCTTGTTCCATTTTATTCATTAATAAACTTGTAGACATACCTGCAATTACATACCAATAAAATCTTTTTCACTTTTCTTTTTCTCCCATTTATTCACTATTTTGGATTATTTTCAATGATTTTTAATGCAGCATCTAATACAGCAGGACCATTCATTAATCCATAGTCTCTCATTTCAATAACAGCAATTGGAGTTTTTGATCCAATAGATGTTAATTGTTTCATATTATGTCTAACTTGTGGCCCTAACATAATAACATCCCATTCATCAATTTGTTTTTCTGCAGTTGTTAGAGGTACAGCTGTAATTTCTACTTCTATTTCCTTTTCAACAGCAGCTTTTTCCATTCTTTGTACTAACATACTAGTAGACATTCCTAGATTACATACTAACAAAATCCTTTTCATTCTTTTTCCCTCCTCAAACAAGGAAGAAGTTAAGAGTAAATGAACATGTTGAAATAAATAACTTCTCCCTTTTCTGATTCAATTTTAACAAAGCTATTTTTAATATAAAATATAGATAAATAACAATGGAAATCATTCTCATTTTTTACTATTAATGAAAGAAAAAATATGAGAATTTTTTTCTATTTTAGAAAAGAGATTTTATCTATCAACAAAACTATCATATTTATCATTTATTGACTTATTTTTAAATCATTTTTATAATGAAAAATTGAAAGGGGATTTTCAATGAACAATAATCAGAATTTTACTGAAGGAAGTATAATAAAAAAACTATTAATGTTTATGATTCCAATACTTGGAGCATTAATATTACAGGCTATGTATGGTGCTGTTGATTTACTTATTGTTGGTTGGTTTGGTACTAATGCTGGTATTTCTGCAGTAAGTACAGGAAGTAATATTGTTAATCTAGTAGTATTTACTATTTCAGGCTTAACTATGGGGATTACAGTATTAATTAGTAGGTACATAGGAGAAGGAAAAGAAAATGAAATAAGCAAAGTACTTGGTGGTGTTATAGCTTTTTTCTTTGTATTATCTATTTTCATTGCGATTGCCATGTTGATATTTGCACCCCAGCTTGCATTTTTAATGCAGGCCCCTACAGAAGCTTTAGATCTTACTATTCTTTATGTAAGAATATGTGGTGGTGGTATATTATTTATTATTGCTTATAATGTAATTAGTGCAATATTTAGAGGCTTAGGAGATTCTTCATCACCATTGATGTTTGTTGCAATTGCATGTGTTGTGAACATTGTTGGCGATTATGTCTTTGTAGCAATATTACATATGAATGTTATTGGAGCAGCACTTGCAACAATCATAGCGCAAGCAGTCAGTGTTATATTATCTTTGTTTATCATTAGAAATAAAGAACTGCCTTTTACTTTTACTTTAAAAGATATAAGCTTGAATAGCGAGGTTGCAAAATTTATTCAATTAGGGGCACCTATTGCCTTACAAGAAGCACTAACAAATTTATCTTTCTTAGCTTTATGTGCATTCGTTAATAGTTTAGGATTAGATGCTTCTTCAGGATATGGAGTAGCCCAAAAGATAACCTCTTTTGTATTATTAGTACCATCGTCATTAATGCAATCAATGTCATCATTTGTTGCTCAAAATGTTGGTGCAAAAAAAGAAAAACGTGCTTTACACGCTATGATTATAGGTATGACTATTGGTGCCTGTATAGGGCTATTTATATTTGTATTTACGATATTTAAAGGTGATTTACTAGCAAGCATCTTTACTAGTAATGAAGCTGTCATACAAAGAGCATATGAATATTTAAAAGGATTTGCATTAGAATCAATAGTCACAAGTTTTTTATTTAGCTATATGGGATATTTTAATGGACATGGGAAAACAATGTTTGTTATGGTACAAGGATTAGCTCAATCTTTTATTATAAGATTACCAATGTCTTATATTATGAGTATTCAGCCAAATGCTTCACTTACTAACATTGGTTTAGCAGCTCCTACTGCGACTATATTCGGTATCATATTATGTACTATCTATTTCTTAAAAATAAAGAATAAAATAATAAAAATTGAGGCATGAAGCCTCATTTTTTATTATAGATAATATTTTTTGAAATAATAAATACGAAGCACATCTAATAATACCATCATCTGATAATTAAATTCTATACCATCAAACTTACCTGGTACCCAAATAACATGATCAGCATCTAAATGATGATTAATGAACTTTTTATTTTGAGTAATAAGAATTATTTTGCCATTCTGTTTATTAATTGTATTATTCGTCATAAATTGATTTAAAGTTCTACCAGTAGCACTCATAAAGATAACTATATCTTTGTCAGTTAATTCAATATCATTCATAAAATGATGATATTGAATAACTTCCTTACCAAAAGTAATAAAATCAGTCTGTAATTCTACTGATATACTCATTGGATATAATGCTCCAATTAAAATAACTCTTTTATTCTTAAAAACGAGATCACAGATTGTTTCCAATGCTTGTTTTAATTCTTCTTTATCATAATCCTGATCCAATTTATCCAAAAAAGTCTCTATTTGTATTCCAAACATTCTTTCTCTAATCTGATTAACTCTTAATTCATAATCATTAATAAGTGTCTGATGAAAAGACTTATAATCTTTGAAACCTAATTTAAAGCAAAAGTCTAAAATCTCTTCTTTAGTAAATCCTCCTTCTTTTACCAATCTATCTAAATCATAATTTTCCATATCTATATAGTTTTGTACAATAAACAAACTAATCATATATAGATAATCTTTGGTTAAACAGCCATTCAAATATTTCAAAATTCTAGATAACACTATTTCCATAATCACGTCCCCTTTTCAAAAACATAGTAACATATTCATTAAAATAAAAAAGGAGAATAATTCATTTTGAAAAGACCCTTTCAAAAATCGTTATTTTTCCTTATAAAATATGAAAAAAAATATCATTTATAGATTTTAAAGTCAATTACATCTCAATCTATAAACTAATAAAACATACTACTATACTTAATTATTTCAGTTGATTTTCATAATCTATCCAAAGAAAACTAACCCTCAAACATAAAAAATTGTTTAAAAAATGAAATATAAAAATAATAATTATCCATATTAACAATATAATAAAAATCACTAACTAAGAATAAATCTAAAGATTTTAGGCAATTTTTACAATATATCTCATTGATACAGTATTATAGTAAACACCTACATATACATTTTTATATGTAAGATATATTCTAAAATAAGAATCAAAACCATTTTCTAAAACTTTATATTTCTTATTAAAATATAACTGTTCTTCTTCTTTATTAAATTCATCTTCAACATACTCAACATTATTAATATTACGATTTTGAAAGATAAATTGATCTTGTTCTATTGTAATATCCGGATTTGCTATCATTTCAGCTTCTATTGTATCAGGCATAGACTTATTCCATAAACCTACGTAATATAATTCTTTAAATTGATGTTGGCCAAAGGCATTGGCTATTGTTAATTCATTCTCATTAGAACTACATCCTGAAAATAAAGATATACATATAAACATCATTAATATTTTTCTCACCATTCCCACCTCTGGTTTCTCATATCAATATTATATATAAAAGATGTGTATTTTCCATGAAAATACGAGCTATTTACTCTTTTTTCAACAAATAGTGTATTTCTGATCAACCTATTCGTACATTTCTATCATTTTGTTTATTCTGTTTTTCATTTCTTGTCTTAATGAATAAGGAGATATAACTTTTATTTTATCCTGTAACATCATTATCCACCCTATTAATCCATCAGATAACTGTACATCTTTAATTGTTGATTTATACCAATCTACTCCTATCTTTTCAACATACTCTAATGTAAATTTAGAAATGATTTCTCTTAAAATGGATTGATGAAATTCTATTGTAAGATCTATATTTTCACTATGACTAAACATATTCATCATATTATGAATTGTTTCTTCCATGTTGAATTGTTCTCTTATTTCTACAAACGATTCTTTACTTATCATAATATAACGCATTCTATCTATACGATATATACTTAATTCATTTTTTCTTTGTTTAAAGTATCCTATTATATAATAGTGATTATTATTTAAGACTATCTTATATGGTGAAATGATATAATCATTTTTTAAAGATACTTCTTTAAATTGATTATTTTCATATTGATAATTAATATATTCAAAAGAGATTGTTTTCTTTTCCTCAATAGCTTTCATAATTGTATTAAGATTAATAAACAATGAAAATGATAACTCTTTGTCTTCACTATGATTTATAATTAATCTATCTCTCTGCTTGCTTGAAGATAGTTTTAATAATATATCTTTTAATTCTTCCTTATCATTTCTTTTTAAATCCTGATGATATGTAATACTATCTAGCAATAACTGTAACTGTCCATCAGAAAAGATATTCTTATTAATAGAGTAACCTATCTTTTTTCTTACTAAAATAAGATCATCATGAATAAAATCAAAAAAGAATGCATTTATCTGATTGATTGCATCATAAACAGTCTTAATATTAATATGAATATCATATTTCTCCAATAATACTAATATATTTTTTGCTATAATATCTTCATGTTCATAAATTATCTTTAAAATATAATACATTCTTCTTCCCATTATTTTTCTCCTTAATTCATTGCTTGAAATAAGAAAGATTGCTTTTGTTTAGAATAATAATTAAGTTTTAATTTATAGTAACTGAGGGGAGAATACTGACAGATTAAATCTAATACTGCTTCTTCCTCACAATAATCCATCTGTTTTAAATATAGATAAGCTTGCTCATATTCATCTTCTATTAAACATATTTTAACTAAATCCATTAATTCAGTATGCTGATTATATAATTTACCAATAAATACTTCAAAAGAGATTTCTTGAAAATCAACAAGATGTCTTATTACTAAATATTCATCTAAACCAACATATCTTGATAATAATTTAGATAATAAATCTCTTTTCACTTGTTGATATTCAAAATGATGAAACAAATGATTCATCATATTTAAATGATATTCCATCTGTTCATAGTTTTTTGATAAATACAATCTATTTAATGCTTGTTCATATAATTCTTTTTGAAATGAAACCTTTTTTAATAATGATTTCATAGACCAACATTGTAATATTTCATCTACATGACTAATATCAAAACTTAATATATACTCCTTTAATTCATCTAATCTTACATTTCTAACACTTTCTAAATCCTTTTTCATAGTTCCATCTCCTTTACAACTATATTATAGATGAAACTAGAAATTGATGATTTGATAACTACTATTTTAACACCAAAATATCGGAGTTAAAACAAAAAAATGCCTTATTGGGCATTTTTTATATCTTCTATTTGTTTTTCTAATTCTGCAATATTAACTTTTAAATCAGAAATTTGTACTCTCATTTCAGATACTTCTTCATTAGGAGAAGTTTGTTCCTTTAATGAATCATAATAATATTTCCCCAATTTAGCATAAACTTCTTCTAAATCAGTTTCTAAATTTCTTTTCTTCAATTTTAATTCTGCTGTTCCTGCAAATTCTTTTGTTTTGTCAATTGCGCTTTCTGTAAATTTAGCTGCTTTTTTTGATAAATCATCAAATAATGCCATACTCTTTCCTCCTTTTAATTTAAATTGTATTTTTTAATAAATTGACATCCTACTCCACCAACACCCATATGAGCTCCTACAACCGCTGGTAATTCTCTTACAACAACTTCACATTCACCAATGACTTCTTCAAGCTTATTTTTCACTTCTATAGCATAATCTTCACATAATACATGTTCTATAGTAAATAGATAGTCTTTTGCATTCACACCTAGTTCTAGCATTCTTTCTGCTAATTTAGCATGAGCTTTTTTTAGTGTTCTTACTTTTGCTAGAGTATCAATTTTCCCACCTAATTCGTGATTTAATTCCATAACCGGTACAATCTTCAACATACTTCCAAGTAGTGCTACAGCAGGAGTAATTCTTCCACCCTTCTTTAAATGATCTAAATTAGGTGCCATAATAATTGTACGTGAATCTTTAACCATATTATCTAATATTTCTTTTATTTGAGATGATGTTTTTCCTACTTTAACTAATTTCATTGCAGTTTCTACTAAATATTTATGAATACCTGCAGTTGCTTTTGAATCTACTAAAGTGATTGGTATTTCTGCCAAATCTGCTGCAAGATTCATCCCATTTAAAGTAGAAGACAACCCTGTCGCAATACTAATTCCTACAACTTCTTCATATCCAGCTGCTTTTATCTTTTCTAGTGCTTTAGCTAGTTCACCAACACTTGGCTGAGAAGTCATAACCATAATTCCTTTTTCTTCCATAATATGGAATACTTCTTCACTATGAATATCTACCTGATCAAGGTAAGTCTTGTTTTCAAACGTTATACAAAGAGGAACAATAAACACTCCTTGATTTTCATATTTATCTAATTCAATCTGACAACCACTATCTGCTAAAATTGCAATCTTACTCATCAGAATACCACCCTCTTTCTTATTATATTATTATAAATTAAATCTTCACTTTTGACAATACAAGTATTTTCTATATAATATTAATGAGGTGGAAAGTATGAAATCGATAGACAAAATAACTCAAAATACAATAATCATTAAAAAATCAGAATTTATAACAACCCTCATCCCCTGTTATCATAAAGAAGAAATCAAAGATTATATAGAAAAATATAGTGATAAAGATGCAACTCATAATTGTTATGCTTATATTGTTGAAAATCTAGAAAAAGCTAATGATGATGGAGAACCATCTCAAACAGCTGGTTTACCTATGCTTAATGTTTTACAAAAACAAGGTTTAAGTAATATTATAGCGATTGTTACTCGCTATTTTGGTGGTATTAAATTAGGAGCTGGAGGTCTAACAAGAGCTTATAGTCAATCTGTTGCTCAGGCCATACTAGAAGCTCATATTATTGAAACTGAACCTGTTGATTTATATGAAATTATATTAGATTATCATTTTACTAAAAAGTTTGAACATTTAATGAAAATGAATAATATAAGATGTGAACACATAGAATACAGTGATAAAGTTATGTATCATTGTTATATTAGAGATAAAGTATTTCTAGACTTAATACAGGATCTTACTAGTAATCAGTTTGAGTACAAAGTAATAAGAACTGATTATATTGAAAAAGATTGACAAGTGAAATTCTCATTGTTATAATTTTTGCGTAGATAAGGGAGTAATTGGCACTTAGTGTAATAGAGTCAACATACTGATGCAAATCTGGTTCTATTTTAAACGATGAGACTTGTCTGTAGTTTTTTTACACTACAGAAAAGTCTCTTTTTTATATGTAAAGGAGAGAGTTTATGGGATTTATAGAAATATTTTTAATAGGTGTAGGACTTGCTATGGATGCTTTTGCTGTATCAATCTGTAAAGGATTATCAGTAAAACAATTAAAAGCTAAGAACGCTTTAACTTGTGGAGTTTATTTTGGAGGATTTCAGGCTTTAATGCCTCTTATTGGTTTTATTTTAGGAGTACAATTTAAAGATAAGATAGAAAGTATTGATCACTGGATTGCATTTGTATTATTAGCATTTATTGGATTTAATATGATTAAAGAAGCTTTTGGAGAAGAAGAAAGCTGTAATAATGATTTTTCTTTTAAAGCAATGATTCCTTTAGCTGTAGCTACTAGTATTGATGCTCTAGCTGTTGGTGTAACTTTTGCCTTTTTATCAGTTAATATTGTTTATGCTATTACTATTATTGGAATTACTACTTTTATTATTGCAATGATTGGTGTTAAAATTGGACATATCTTTGGTATAAAGTATAAGAAGAATGCTGAGATTGCTGGTGGAGCTATCTTAATTTTAATGGGAATCAAAATTCTATTAGAACATTTAGGTATTCTTTAATAAAAAATTAAGTATTTCTTTATTTATTTTTTTCTATTCTACGATATAATACTCAAAAAGATAGGAGTTTTATTATGAGAAAAAGTATTAAAAGTCATTTTCAAAAAATTTTTATTCTTGGTGTCATTTATCTTATTATCTTTTTCTTATTAGAAAGAGTAACACCATATAAGATGTACTATACTGAAACATGGTTAGATAAATATATTCCTTTTAATGAATACTTTGTTATTTTCTATATTGCATGGTATTTCTTCATTTTCTTTGGTTTTCTATATTTTGTTTTTAAAGATGATTTTAATTTTAACCGTACATGTTATTACATGTTTTCAGGAATGTTTATCGCTTTAACACTTTATACATTATTTCCCTCTGGTCAATCATTAAGAGTGAATATATCAAGCAATAATATATATACTTATATCATTAATCTACTATATACAATTGACACATCTACAAATGTATGTCCTAGTTTACATGTATATAATAGTATTATGATGTACGTATCTTTAGATAAAAGTGAATGTTTACAAAATCATCCACTCGTAAAAAGGTTATTACTTCTTCTTGTTATATTAATCTGTATGTCTACAGTATTAATAAAGCAGCATGCTATTGTCGACGTTATTGCTGCATTTGTTTTATGTATTATTATTTATAGAATAGGTGAATATAAGTTTAATTATTAAAAGTCCTTCGGGACTTTTTTTATTAAGAAAAAAACTTGGATATTTTATATCCAAGTTTCTATTTATGCTTCTTCATTTAAATATTTCTTTTCATAGATTTTAAAGAATGGATAGTATACTGCAACAGATATAGCTAAAATCACAAACATGAAGATAACATTTCTAATATCTAATGCAGATAAGAA
The DNA here is from genome assembly GCA_036308445.1 of Bacilli bacterium. Taxonomy (GTDB): domain Bacteria; phylum Bacillota_I; class Bacilli_A; order Erysipelotrichales; family Coprobacillaceae; genus MGBC113645. Next base: position 9,817 of record JAXJVS010000088.1, read on the forward strand.
TCCTTGAGCAAAGAATGGAGTAAATGATGGATCTACAATATAACCCATACTTACTAAACCTAAGCTTTGTACTAAGTAACCTAATCCAATTGTAATACATGGCATGATTACAAATGGAATAGCTAATATTGGATTTAATACGATTGGTGCACCAAAGATAACTGGTTCATTGATACCACAAATTCCTGGTACTACACTTAAACGTCCAATAGATTTAATATGCTTAACTTTAGAGAAGCACATTAATAATACTAATCCTAAAGTATTACCACTACCACCTAATACCGCATATCTATACATTTGTAAGTTCATAACTTGAGTTGCTTCTTGTCCAGCATTTACTAATTCAGCATTAATTCCTGTATTATTAATTCCTAAGAAGAATACAATTGGGAAAATAATAGATCCCCCATTAATACCAAATAACCATAAAATATTAGAGAAAACAAAGACTCCCATATATACCCATACATTATCAGCACTTTCAATTGCTGGAGTAAAGAAGCTCATAACTAATGCAGGTAAAGATAATTCTGTAACTGATAAACAGATTAAGTTTATTCCATAGAATATAATAATATTAGCAGCTAATGGAATTAAAGAATTTACAAAGTTTGTAACTGCACTTGGTACACTATCAGGGAATTTAAATACAAATTTATTTCCCACAAAGCGATTAACTTCTACTGATAATAAACCAATAATTAATGCTATAAATAAACCATCAGAACCTAAATAACTCATAGTAATAGCACCATCTTCAGTTAATGGAGCACATACCATAAAGAAAATACTCATTGAAATAATACCGTTAATTGCAGCTTTCATTTGATACTTTCCAGCCAATGAATAAGCTACACCAAAAGCAGTAAATAATCCAATTAATCCCATTGTATAAGTATATGGAATAGTAATTGTACTATAATTTTCTACTGCCCATTGTTTCCAAGCAATCAATCCTTTTAATAAGATATTAGATGTATTTAAATCTACTAAATCTAAATTAATTGGTGGATTAGCTACAATCAAGAAAATAGAACCAACTACAATTAAAGCCAAAGACATCATCATACCATCAGAAATAGCTTGTAAATGTCTTTGATTACCTAATTTTTCACCAATAGGTGATAATATTTTTTCTAATTTAGATATCATTTTAACTCTCCCCTAATTATTAAAATTGCCATCCATTAAATTTAAATGCATTATCTACAACATTTTCTGGATCATATTCTTCTAAAATTTTTGCATATCTTTCTTTATAATCATTATCGATTTCTGCTTGAGGGATAACAATACTAGCTTCATTTAAGAAGTGGAAAGAATCTCTGCCCATAGCTTGTCCTCTTTGAGTATGCTTATCTAAAGCATAATCAGGAATTTCTGGTAATTTACCCATTGCGAAAGATTTTATACAAATATTCTTTAATAAGTCACTAGAACGATCTTTCTCAGATTGACACATATATCTAATTGCATGAATGAAATAAATTGGTCTATCCCCATCAGCAAATTCAAATTGTTTACTCATCTGATATAAATTATTAACTAAAATAGCAGCCATTGGATTACCCATTCCTATGTCTTCTACTGAAATAGTCAATAATCTACGCCATAGTTTTTCTTCTAATTGAGGTGAAGAAATATAAAGTTCATATGCAAACATACATGCTTGTTCTTCTAATCCTCTACGAATAGATTTTTGTAATGCTGAAATAACCTCATCACCAGCATAACCATTTCTAGTTGTAATTTTTGACCATGGATCATACATATTTTTCGCCATTTTTCTTGCTCCTTTCTTTTATCTATGACATAATAAACAAAGAGGTGATTTTAATGAATTTAATGCATTTAACAGAAAAATATGAACTCAACGATTTAGAAAAACAAATCGTCAGTTACATGCAAAATCATTTAGATGAATTAAAATCTATTGGTATTCGTCAAATGGCAAAAGATAACTACACTAGCACTTCTACAATTTATAAATTATGTAATAAATTCGGCTTTGAAGGCTATAGTGATATGATTTATCATCTCACTAATACCAAGGAAACCACTGTAGATTTTAATGTCCGTTATATAGAATATAAAACAGAATTCAAGAAAATTCTTAATCACAAATCTAGTCGTATCATCGTTTTTGGTTTAGGATTTTCCGCACCAATTGCAGAATATATCCAACAAAGACTAACCTTGTTAGGGTATCAGACTTTTAGTGTGGTTCATATGGAAATGTTTAACCAGTTAGATACTGATAATACTGTACTTATTGTTATTTCATATTCAGGACAAACACCTCGTTTACATGAAATTGTCAAGAATGCATCTGATAATCATGTACCCGTTATTAGCTTTATTGGTAATAAGAATTCGCCAATTTATATTGCCTCTTCGTTACCAATATTAATAGCTAATTATAATTCCTTTACACATGATTTAAATAAGCCAAACTTCTTTTTTGGAGAAGCTATCATGGCTTTTGAATCACTTATCTTTGATTAGTGTCACAGACTTATTATACAAATTTCAACAAATTATTTAATCAATTTAATGAATAAAAAAACATGTTATCAAATTCATAACATGTTTTTTTACATTTTCTTAATCACCAAATGATATTCCTAATAGTTTTGCACTCTCTATAGTTTCACATGCAGGATCCACATATTTTAATTTACCAGCAGTTTCACTTAAAGGAATTGAAGTCACTTCATTTCTATCCAATACAACTAATTTCCCAAAATCATTATTCAAAATAAGTCTTGCTCCCATAGCACCAAAACGTGATGCCATTAAGCGATCATAAGCACAAGGTTGTCCACCACGTTGGACATGCCCTGCACAAGAGACTCTAATTTCACTATCAATGAGTGTTGTTAATTGTTCTGCAACTTCATAAGCAACAGAACGTCCATTTCTAGCCGCAACTTTTGCTTTATATTTTTTCTTAGACAATTCTTTATCTTCTTTAGTAATTGCTCCTTCAGCACAAGCTATTACACTAAATCTTTTACCATTCTTTTCTCTTTCCTTAATTGCTTCAGCAACCTTATTAATATCATAAGGTATTTCTGGCAAAAGAATAACATCTGCGCCAGATGCAATACCTGCTGATAAACAGATATGCCCTACTTTATGTCCCATGATTTCTACTACAAATACACGATTATGACTAGCAGCAGTTGTATGAATCTGATCTAAATATGTTGTAGCGATATCAATAGCACTCTGATATCCAAAAGTATAATCAGTACCCCATGTATCATTATCAATTGTTTTTGGTAACCCAATCACATTTAGTCCTTCTTCAGATAACATATTAGCTGATTTTAATGAACCATTTCCACCTAAAACACATAAACAATCTAATTTTAATTTCTTATATGTTTTCTTCATTGCTTCCACTTTATCAAAACCATCTTCAATAACTCTCATCTTTTTAAAAGGACAACGAGAAGTCCCAAGAATTGTACCACCAAGGTTAATAATACCTGAAAAATCTTCTTCTTTCATGACATTATAATTGCCATACATTAAACCCTTATATCCATTTAAAAAACCAATAATTTCAATATTCTTATCACTATTATATAAAGCTTTAACTAATCCTCTCATAGTAGCATTTAAAGCTTGGCAATCACCACCGCTTGTTAAAATACCCACTCTCATATTATTCTCCTTTATAATGTTAATTTTTTAAAAAAGTATTCTTGACTATTCATTTTTACTTTTTTATTTTTTATGCGTTTATAAGTTCCATCATTCATTAATTCACAAGCTTTAACATTATCATTTAACATAATATTAAACATTGAACTAAGCGTTTTCTTAATCTTTTCATCTAATACAGGAGCTGCAACTTCAACTCTACGCTCTAGGTTTCTAGTCATCAAATCAGCAGAAGAAATATAAATTTTCTGATTTTCACCTTTACCAAAAATATAAATGCGAGAATGTTCTAAATATCTACCTACAATAGAAATAACTCTAATATTCTCAGTTAATCCTTCTACACCAGGTATAATACAACAAATTCCCCTTACAATCATATCAATCTTAACGCCAGCTTGACTTGCTTCAATTAATTTATCAATCATCTTTTTACTAGTTACTGAATTACATTTAAATCCTACATAAGCTTCTTTTCCTTGCTTAGCAAGTTCAATCTGTTCATCAATATAAGCACAAATTTTAGTAAGCATACACTGAGGAGCAACCATCAATAAATCAGCATTAGGTTCAGTTTCTCCTAAACTCAAATGATTAAATACACTATTGATTTCTTCGCCTATTTCTCTAGAAGAAGTCATTAAGGATAAATCAGTATATAACTTAGAAGTATTTTCATTATAATTACCAGTACCTACCTGACAAATATATTCAACCCCCTGATTATTCTTATAAGTAATTAAACATAATTTAGAATGAACCTTTAAACCATCTAAACCATAAATAACACGACATCCTGCATCTTCTAAACGTTTAGACCAATCAATATTATTCTCTTCGTCAAAACGTGCTCTTAATTCAACTAAAACAACAACTTCTTTACCATTTTCTGCTGCTTTTATTAAAGATTTTACAATCTTTGAATTCTTAGCTACACGATATAATGTCATCTTAATACTTGCAACATTTTTATCTTGGCTTGCTTCATCTAATAATCTTAAAAACGGTGACATCGACTCAAATGGATAGGCTAATAAAATATCCTTCTTTAATATTTGTTTAATCATTGGTGTTGTATTCACAACACTAGTATTATTTCTTGCATCTAATTTACTATAAAACATTGCTGGATGCATGAATTTTAAATGATCTCTTAAATCCCCAATAAACTTTAAATCCAAAGGTGTTTTGACTTCAAATATCTGGTTCTTTTTCACATTTAAGAAATTCATCAACATTAAGATTTCTAATTCTTCTAATCCTGGTGATATTTCTAAACGCACAGGAGATAACTTTCTCCTTTGCTTAATTAATGTTTCCATCATCTCACGATAATCATCATGTCCATCTAATGAATGATCATCCTCATCAATATCAGCACTTCTTGTCACTCTAATTAATGCTTTATTTTTTACTGTATATTTAGTAAATATTTTAGATACAAAATGTAAAATAACATCCTCTATTAAAATAAACTGTCCTTGCATACTAGGAATTGCCAGCAATCGATCATCCATCGCATTAGCACATGAAATGATTCCCATCTTACGTTTTCCTTTCTTAGATTCTAACTGTACAACTATATATAACTCTCTATTATTCAAAAAAGGAAACGGCTGTCTTTTTGATACAACTTGAGGTGATATTAAAGGTAGAATCTCACGAGTAAAATACTTTTCAAAATATTTTCTATCTTCTTTATTTTTCAAATCCTGGTATTTCACAATACCCCAGCCATATTCTTTTAATTCATTCATAATATTAGCATAAATAGTATCTTTCTTTTTATTTAAGTAATGAATTCTTTTTAAACATGCTTTTAACTGTTCTTCTCCTGTCATTCCTGTTTTATTCTCCTTACTAGCAGGATAAAACAACACCTGATCAATTAAAGAACCAATTCTCACCATAAAAAACTCATCTAAATTAGATTGAAAAATAGAAACAAAATTCAATTTTTCTCCTAAAGGAACTTTAGTATCTTTAGCTTGCATTAAAACTCTATCATTAAACTTTAACCAAGATAGTTCTCTATTCTCTCTACATTCATTCATATAGTCAATCCCCCTCTTTCTATATAAAACTAACATAATAAATATTGACAAATATATCAAGAAAAACACACCAATTTACATAATCTTAACATAATAATTAATGTTAATTATACCATTAATATATTTATCAAGCTCTTTAAA